>QNAG01000082.1 GCA_003641415.1 Candidatus Zixiibacteriota bacterium
AAGCAGATTCTGGACAATAGCCTTACTTCGCTTGGCTTGTGCCTCAATGTACGATACATAGCGGATATATCCTTCAAGGTCTTTATTGGACCCTTCCTCCTCAATGCTCTTGTTCATCTTCTCCAGTGCAAACTGAGCATATCCCAAAATGCCACCAAGCGGGTTATTAAGTTCGTGTGCTACTCCAGCGGCCAACTGGCCAATGGCGCTCATTTTCTCAGATTGAACGAGATGCGACTGGGTTTCCTCCAGAGCAAGCGTTCGCTCAACAATCTTTTCTTCAAGATTGCGGTTGTATTCTTCGATTTCATTCCGCGATTGCCGCAGTGACTCTATCATTTTGTTGAACGTGTTTGCCAGATGTCCGATTTCGTCTTTCTGGTCAATATCTACTGATTGAGAGAGATCTCCGTGACTGACCTTGTCTGTCACTTCCACCAACATACTAACCGGTTTGGTGATAACACGGATCAACATAGTTAAGATTAAAATTGCCATTGCAAGGATCAGGATGGTCGTGATAATAGCGCCGTTGCGAGCAGCCGTTATTGATTCATTTACTGATTGCAGTGAAAGGACAAGCTTAATAGATCCAATCACTTCTGTGGTGTACTTTTGGCTGCTGGATGACTTATACCCTCCTGTCATCCCAAGTGTTTCTCTACTGAGTGTTTCCTTGCGAGAGACCACGGGAGTATTCAATTCGATGAATTCTTCACCGCTATTAAGCTTAACATAGTATTGGCGGCAATGATTATGAAGAGAATCATGAGGTTTTATTTTATTTGATTCTGCAATATCAAGTACGTCCCAGTCACCTAAACTGGCAAGGGAAACACCTTCATTATTGGAGATTGTCGCATATTTAAAATCGGCAAAACTGTTCAAAACCGAAATGAGTTCATCGAGTTCATACTTTGATTCAAAGAGCACTCCGCTCTCTGCGTTTACAGCCAGGATGTGAATCATGGTCTCACCGTTTGTCAGTAACTCCCGACGATAACTATCAGCCTGCCGTTCGATCAGGTAGGCATTGGTAATCAGCATGAAAAACACGAGCATGACTGACACGGACAGTATGAACTTGGTTCGCAATTTGAAATTATGGAGGTGATCGAAAAAGCTCATCGATACACCTCCTTAGCTATTGCTATCAGATCTTCCGGAATCTCAATGTTAATGTGATGGGCTGTTTTCTCATTGTAATGGAACCAGATAACATCCACAGCCGAAACTTTTATCTTCCCCGGAACTTCACCCGCAAGTACACGATTTACAATTTCACCGGCCTGCTGGCCAACCGCTTTGTAGTCGAAATCGAGTGCAAATAAAGCTCCAGATTCTACGACATACTTAGAGAAACCCATAAACGGGATACCCTTGCGAAGGGCATTAAGCAGGATATATCTGGTTGATTTTGGACTAAAAAGTTCCGGATCAGCCACCGACCAGATACCATCAACACCCCCTGCGAGAGAATCGAGGGCTGCCGGTATCTGTTTTTCATCTTCGATTTTGATAGCTTTAAGAGATAACCCCATGTCCTGAGCCACAATCCTGGCCGAGGAAATAAGATTGGCTGTGGCGCTGGTGTACATGACACCGAGTTTCTGCATGTCAGGGACTATCTGCTTGAAATACTTAAACTGAATGTGGGTAGGAATATCCAGCGAAGCGCCGGTGATATTCCCTCCCGGCCGATTGACAGATTTTGTAAAGCCTGAAAGGACAGGATAAAGGACCCCCGCAAACACAATCGGGATATCTTTGAACTCATTTTTAGCAAATTTGGTAGCGGGACTTCCAATGGTGAGAACCAGACGTGGTGACAGAGACCTTATTGAATCAATTATTGGTTTGGTATCATTTTGGCTCTGAGCTAGGCAAAATTTGTAAAAGGTTACATCTTGGTGAGCTCGGGATATAACTTTTCTGGCGCCGTGAAGCGTCCGTTGGGTAGAGGTTAGCGAATCGCTTATAAGTACAGCGATTGGCGTATCGGCACGAACCGGTTCAGTAACGCCGGAGATGCCGAAAATCAGTGCGGCGAACCAGAATGAAAGATGTCTTGTCAGACCGATCATTAGATGAGTGCAAACTCCTAATCATCCTGAGATTAATACACTATAGGCAGAAGCACCCTACCTAAAGTGATCTCTAATGTAATATCTAATCATATCGGCGGTTTTCAACATAACTTGATGAAATTACCCCCTACAAGATAGACTTTGTCTGTTTCCTAATCCCGCAGATAGTGCCTGATTCAGGTGTTATCTGGTTGGATGACTATTGCTGAGATACAAGCTCACAGTCATGGAGAACGTGAAAGAAATCTGGTTGAATACCGGAAGTGGTTGTGGCACTGCTGCTGCGATGTTTTCGCAATTACTCGGTTGTGCTGACAACCAGATCAATTTCTGTGCCAACGTCGAGTTCTGCTCCAGTTGGTTCGGACTGTTCTAAAACAGTTTCCGGCAAATAGTTCTCATCGGTGCGATAGGTGATTATACCCTGCTTGAGGTTCTTGTCTTCCAGTTTTATTACTGCTTGGTCTAACATAAGACCAACCACACTTGGCATATAAGTAAAATTGGAGGCTCGTCCACGGTTGACCATCAGGTTGACCGGCGAACCCAAGGGGATTTCAGTTTCCACTGCAGGATATGAAAAAACAACAACCCTCTCCGGTAACGTATCGGAAAAAGCCCAGGCGATCTCACCGAGAGTAAGTCCAACTGTTTCCAGATCAAGCATAGCCTGACGTACGGATTTGCCGCCAAGAAACGGGATTGACACCAGTTTCTGACCAGCCGAGACGACGAATTTTATTGTCCTACCGGATTTTACCTTTGTACCATTAAGTGGAAATTGGTTAAGGATAAGTCCCCTAGTTTTGCCCGGGGAATACTCATGAGAGGAAATTTCGTGTTTGAGACCAAGTTCACTGAGAGATATCTGTGCCTCAATTACAGTTTGACCGGTGAAATCGGGGAGGGGAAACTCGCTGCCATGTCGAGTGATCATCATCATGACTAAGTCATCTGTGATCCAATAAGCCAACAGCAAACAGACCAATGGCACAATCAGCCACAATGTAAGCCGTCGTTTCAAGCTTCCCGGTGGCAGCCAGTTATACAGGAATCCTTGTGGTTTGCGTTGTCCTTGATTCAATCGCGAGGCTCGTATCGGTGACATATTGTTTTCGAATACCTTTCTTTAATAGTCGATCTAGTCGAAAAACCCATAGTTTCGACATCAAGCTAAAAACCAATCATCCCCAAACTCGTGAAACAGCAGACCTTGAGTCCGCTGAATAACAGGTGGAAAACAAGCTCCACTCTACTTATATCAAATATCTCCTCAACCTTTATACTATATTAGCTTTGGAAAATACGCCAACGAAATCAACATTAAAAAAAGTTCGCCTTGTTGAGGGACTCATTAAGTTAGGGTTTGTTGAAAAAGTATCCTAAGTGCATGTTTGTTGAGAGTGCGGTTTTGAGAACGGGCGACGTAAGACCGTCCTCTACGCGGGATTTCAATCCCCTCTCGCGAAGGGGCGGGGCTTGTCTCCGTCCTCATTGAAACGATGATTGGGCTTTTTCAACAAGCCCGGTTATGGTGGGGTTTAGCGTTCTGAAAATATCTGCCGGTACTGTGCAATCGACCTTGAAATATCTCTTTCATTCTGTATATTATCTCGCTGTTGTAATTTGTTTACAACCTTTGCAGAAAGGATATTTATATGTCTATTGTTCGACCATTTAGAGGTCTTCGTCCACGTCCGGAGTATGCTGCTACTGTTGCTTCACCTCCCTATGATGTTCTCAGTAGCGATGAAGCTCGGGCAATGGTTAAAAATAATCCCAATTCCTTTTTGCGAATCAACAAACCGGAAGTAGATTTTGAATCTGGAGTATCGCTGTACAGTGACGAAATCTACCAACGCGGGAAACAGAATCTCCAGCGACTTACTGACGAAGGAATTATGTGCCGCGATGAGAAGCAGTGTTTTTATCTTTATCGTCTTACATGGATGAATCAAAGCCAAACGGGCTTGGTCGCATTGACTTCCTGCGAAGAATACAACCAGGGAAAGATTAAAAAACACGAACATACTCGTCCGGATAAAGTCAATGATCGGGCTAATCACATCCAGGAAGTTGCTGCCCAGGTTGGTCCGGTATTCTCGATTTTTCGCGATAACCCGTACATACAAGCGCTCTTTGCCGGCATTGTCGAATCGCCTCCCGACTACGATTTCACCAGCGAGGATGATGTTCGTCACGAGATGTGGGTTGTCGACAATGCAGATATTATTGACAACCTGGTTACAACGTTTGGAAAACTGGACGCTCTGTATATCGCTGATGGTCACCACCGCTCTGCGGCTGCTTCCGAAGTAGCTCGTCGAATGAAGGAACAAAATCCTAACCACACCGGTGACGAACAATACAATTTTTTCCTCAACGTTATTTTCCCCGACAGCGAACTTCGTATCCTTCCTTACAATCGCGTTGTTAAAGGTCTCAATGGTATGACAACTGATGAGCTTCTAACGAAACTAAAGGATGCCTTCGAAGTTACACCTCAACCAAAAGCGGTCGACCCTGAGAAACCTTATCATTTTGGGGTTCTCTGCCAAGACAAGTGGTATTGCCTGACTGCGAAAGAAGGTACATTCGACACAAGTAATCCGGCTGACTCTATTGATTCAGCAGTGCTGACCGCCAATCTTCTTAGTCCGGTACTGGGTATCGAGGATATCCGCACCGACAAGAATATCGATTTCGTTGGCGGTATTCGCGGTGTACAAGAATTGGAAAGGCTGGTAAAGTCTGGCGATTTTGATATTGCTTTCTCGCTTTATCCGGTTACAGTGTCTCAGTTACTGGCAGTGGCTGATGCCGGAGAAGTGATGCCTCCCAAATCAACCTGGTTCGAGCCTAAACTGCGTAGTGGCATGGTAATAAACTTGCTTGATAAATAAATATAAGAGGGTAATTACAATGTTGATTCTAATTTCTGATGCGTTCGATGACTCGCTTCCGGGGATTCTCTCTCAGTATGGCGAGGTAACTGACGACAAGGGTCGCATAGCTGAAACTGATATTGTTCTCATTCGCAGCAAAACCAAAGTGACGAAAGAGTACATTGATGCTGCTCCCAACCTCAAGATGGTTATCAGGGGAGGAGTTGGGCTGGACAATGTCGATCTGGTCTATGCGAAGGAAAAAGGCATCGCTGTTCACAATACTCCCGAGGCATCCTCGGCAGCGGTAGCAGAGATGGCTTTCGCTCTGATGATTGCTCTTCCCAACCATATAACCAAAGGTGACGCTTCAATGCGCGAGGGGAAGTGGATCAAGAAAGAACTCAAACGGACGGAGCTAGCTGGCAAGACGCTTGGTATCCTTGGTCTGGGACGCATTGGGCTGGCTCTGGCCAAGCGGGCGAAGCTGTTTGGAATGCGGACTATTGGATGGCACCCCGATGTCTATTTCACCGATTGGGCTGAGATTATTCCCACTATGGAGGAAACAGTTGCTCAATCCGATTTTGTCTCCCTGCACATGCCGCTAATACCGCAAACCAAAGGGATAATCAACAAAGACATGCTGGCTAAGTTCAAAGACGGCGCCTATCTCATCAATACTGGACGGGGTAAATGCGTAATTGAAGAAGACATAGTCGAAGCCCTCAAGAGCGGCAAGTTGGCCGGGTTCGCCACCGATGTCTGGTATAGCGACCCACCGGAGAACTCTCCATTGTTTGACGCTCCCAATACCATCTTTGCGCCACATATAGGCGCATCGACGGAAGAAAACATGAAACGTATCGGCGTAATCATTGAGCGTCTGGTCAGCGACTTTGCTGCAAAACAATAAATATAAATGAAAAAACGCATTAAGCACGAGGTATAATGATGGCTAACAGAGTCTTTAATTTCAATCCCGGCCCGTCCACACTGCCGTTGGAAGTTCTCAAGATCGTTCAGGAAGAATTGCTGGACTATCGGGGCACGGGCATGTCGATTATCGAAAGCTCGCATCGTTCCCCGGAATATGACGAGATTAACGAAACGGCTATTACACTGGTACGGGAAATCTTCGGTCTGAACGACAATTATCATGTTATGTTTCTAACTGGCGGAGCATCGCAGCAGTTCTTTCAAATTCCGATGAATTTCCTTGTTGGCGGCAAAACAGGAGCATATATCGACACTGGCACTTGGTCAAATAAGGCTATCAAGGAAGCGAACATTGTCGCCAAAGCATATGTTGCATTTGATGGTAAGGCGGTGGAATACAAGCACATTCCTACTCAGGACGAACTCGATATACCGGCTGATGCCGCCTATCTGCATGTCACGACCAACAACACAATTAAGGGTACCCAGTTTCACTATATTCCGGAGACTAACCTTCCCCTGATTGCTGATGTGTCGTCTGATATCGCTTCGCGCCGCTTGGACTATACCAAATTTATTATGTTCTATGCAGGGTCGCAGAAGAATCTAGGGCCGTCAGGAGTAACTTTGGTCGTGATGCGCGATGATCTCCTGCAGAAGTCTAACGAAGAACTACCAACCCTGCTCAATTATAAAACACAAGCTGAAAAGAAATCTCTATACAACACACCGCCATCCTTCTCTATCTATGTAGTCAAATTAGTTCTGGAATGGATTAAAAAACAGGGTGGTTTGCATGGTATTGAAAAGATCAACGAGAAGAAAAAAGACCTGATCTACGGTGTTATAGATAATAATTCAGACTACTTCAAGGGCACAGTAGAGAAAGAAAGCCGCTCCTGGATGAACCTGACCATGCGGCTGCCCTCGGAAGAGTTGGAGAAGAAATTCATCTCCGATGCCAAAGCGGTTGGATTTGTAGGATTGAAAGGTCACCGCAGCGTAGGTGGCGTTCGGGTCTCATTGTATAATGCGCTCCCGCTGGAAGGTGCGGAAAAACTCGCTCAGTTCATGGAGGATTTCAAGAAAAAGAACTGACAAGTGTTTTTCTGATATCGAAACTTGAGCGATTTCAACGGGTGGTGTCACATGACACTGCTCGTTTTTTTGTAGTATAGCGTTTGTCAGAATAGATTTCTGAGTGAAGAATTAATCCAGCTTGAAGTGATTTTCTCCGATAGGATAATCTGAGCGTTATTTCAACAACTCAACGATGAATTGCGGCAGAGCAAAGGAACCCAGGTGTGTGTCGGCGTTGTAATAACGGCAAGCGAGATTCAGTTTATCGTAACGGTCTCGGTCGAAGTTTTTCAATGGGTCATACTTTTTGCTGCAGAACGCAAACGACCAGAGACCGGATGGATAAATTGGCATAAAGCAGGTGTACATCCGCACAACGGGGAAAATCTGTCGCAAATTGCTGTAGATGGCTTTGACCGTCTCTTGATTGTAGTATGGCGACTCTGATTGCGCCACCATGATACCGTCGTCGTTGAGCCGGTCGAATACTGTCTGATGGAATGACTTCTGGAACAGATCGGCAGCCGGTCCGATCGGATCGGACAGATCAAGCAGGATTAAGTCGTAGCTCTCGGTTGCTTCCTCAATGTAGGCTTTTCCGTCCCGATATACAACTTTAGCGCGCGGGTCGTTGAGTCCTTCGGTCAGATAAGGGAAATGCTTCTTCGCAGTCTCAACAACCATCCTGTCAAGTTCACACATGGTGCAATGTTCAACCTCTGGGTGCTTCATTACTTCGGTGAGTGTACCACAATCACCACCACCAATAATCAGGACTTCTTTCGGGGCTGGATGGACAAACAAGGGAACGTGCGCAAGCATTTCATTGTAGGCGTTGTTGTCCTTATCGCAGACCATAAGCGAGCCATACAGTGACAGAACCTTTCCGAATTCCCCTGTTTCCAAAACATCTATTCGCTGAAACTCCGATTTAATTGACTCTACTATGCGATTTATTTTAACTGTTAAACCTGAAAGTCCATTGTGTAGTTCACGGTACCATACGTCCCAGAGGTCGTCCATTCCTTCTTCATGAACGTACATATCTTTTATTTTTTTATTCTTATCCATCGTCACTCAGTCCACGATTGTATATTCGGGGCGTTTTAAAACATTGAAATCGGAACCGGAAACGGAACAATAAGCGCCGGTAGCAGCAAATATAATTCTATCTCCGACTTCATGCTCAGGAATCATTAAACCATCGTACATCACATCAAAGGAGTCGCAGGTTGGACCGGCAAGAACACTAAGCTTTTGATCGCCCCGACGTGGACAGATTACAGGGTACTGACACTGATCGTAGACGATACCAGAAAACGTGGAATATAAACCGTCATCGAGGTAGTACCATATTTTGCCATCACGAAAAGCCTTGCCAATGATAGTAGTGACCAGTGTCACCGGAGTAGCAGCAATATAACGCCCGGGTTCGCTAACTATTGATATACCCTGCCGTATGTGGTGATCCAGTGCAAAGCGAATAGGTTGACAGAATTCTTCAATAGGAATCACAGGTTGGACGTATTCAACCGGGAAGCCTCCACCTATGTCGAGCAGTTGTGTATTGAATCCGGCCATGTCGAGTTCATTGATCAGTGTGTGGGCCACTTCGATGGCTTTTACGTAACTCTCACTGTTGATGCACTGTGACCCGACGTGGAAACATAAACCATAAAATTCATGTCCCGATTTTTCTATCATGTTCGCCAGCTCGAGCACTTCGTTTTCGGGACAGCCAAACTTATATTGCAGGTTGATGACTGCTGAATGGTTAGTATGATAACGAAACCGAACCAGTAACTTTAGTTTTTTGTGAGTGTACCGGCTAAGTTTGCGGACTTCTTCAGGATTATCGACAACAAATATTTCCAGCCCCTTACTAACGGCATAATCGAATTCTTCAATTGACTTAATGGGATGTGAATGAATCAGTGTGGCAGGGTTGATGTCGGTTACAGTGACGATATCTATCTCGCCGGACGAGCAGACATCGAAATTACCCCCCAGCCGATTAATCTCCTCGATAAACACAGGGTGGTTGTTTGGCTTCATGGTATAGTGAATTGAAACCCGAGGCAGTGCTGCTTTCAGTGCTCGGTAGTTATTTGAAACAACCGAACGAGATATCAATAGCTGTGGCGTGACGAGATTGGGGGAATCAAACAGCTCTTGCAGAAAGGCAGCATCAACTCCACTTCGCTGGACCCGAGAAGCCAAGACAGACAAATCAATATATGGTGTCATATCCCAATCTCCTTCAAACGGTTGATGCAGCTTTGGAGTCGTCAAAGCACATTGACTTGTGGCTGATGAACTCATCGTTATCAGAAGGAATGCCCCGTTTTACCTCTCTCACCTGGACATCTCCAGCTTTCAGGGCGGTTCGGAGCGATTCTAAAGCGCGGTACGGGTCTACATCCTTCCCGCAAGTAAAGAAATCGACTGCGGCATAGCCGTATTCCGGCCATGTGTGAATGGAGCAGTGCGATTCGGCGATCACAACTACACCTGATACGCCTTGTGGATTATAGCGATGAAAAACCGAACGTACCCGGGTAGCTCCGGAGCAGCGAACAGCTTCATTCATACAGCGTTCAAGGAAGTCCAAATCGTCGAGTTGACTTCTGTTACATTGTGATAGTTCAACTACCAAATGCCGGCCGAGTATTTTCATTGTTCGTCGCTCCTTTCCGAATATTTTTTTGCTACATGTGCGGTGGTGAGGTGACCCACAGCAATTCGGCCACTCTCTCACTTTGATTAGATATTTGGTTGATCTGGTTGGCCTCGAAGTAGAAACAATGACGGTGCGGGACTTTGTAGATACTACCATTTATAGTGAGAGTAACAGTACCTTTCAAAACATAACCAAACTGTTCTCCGGGCATCGGTCCAAGTTTTTCGAGTTTTTCACCAGGCTCGAATCGAAGCAAAATAGGATCCATTAAATTATTGGTGGAACCGGGAACCAATAACTCAAAACTGCTAACTCCCTGACCCTCAACTGCTATTCTATTATCTGGATGAAATACTATTCTTGGTAATTCTGGCTCGGAAAAGAAGTCTTTTAGCGACACTCCCAGAGCCTCAAGAATATCAGCCAGGGAATCAAGGTTAATCGAGGTTTGATCGTTTTCCAATTGAGAGATGAAACCTCTTGTCAGGCTAGCTCGATTGGCTAATTCTTCCTGAGTCAGATCCGATGCGAGACGCAATGACTTTAGTTTTTCCCCTATTTGCAACTTCACTTTCTGTATCTTTCCATATTCCTATGTACAGTTAACACTACACTATTGTTTAATAAAGCGTACAGATAATACTGATTAACGAAAACTTGTCAAGTGAATTATAGAGCACTTATTCACAAAAATGACCATTCATAAACCTGCAAAACGTAGCATAGAGAAAATACAATTCTGGGTAGTGTACAATTGAACTGATAACAATATGCAACTGAAATATGTGTAAGTTCATGTCCTTTAAGTACGGTTAAGTATAGTTTTTCAGTTTGTGCTTGATATTATGCTATCCTCGAATACATTAGGATAAAGTAATTGAGGCTGATAATCAGTAGTTACAGGAAATGTTAATATGGCGCAACGTAGAAATATAGGAATAGAGTCTCCCGGCGTAAACGTCGCAGTGATAAAGAAAGACCCCGATGGGTGGAAATTCCTCATATTGAAGAGAGCCCCCAGAGAGTCATATGGTGGTTCATGGGGTTTTATTACCGGTGGCAGAATAGGGAATGAGACCATTGCCCAGTGTGTAACACGTGAGATGGAGGAAGAAATCGGTCTTGCTCCCAGCAGTATGTGGGCAACCGAGTACATTGTTCAGTTCTACGAACCAGAGAATGACAAAATATGGATTCTCCCGTTAATTGTTGCTATCCTTGAGGAAGATGCCGAAATAGTGTTATCTGAGGAAAATACCGAATACCGCTGGTTGCTGCCCAATAAAGCCAAGCATCTGGTAAGTTGGAAAAACCTAGTTCGATCTATAGATGACATTACCGAGGAATTAACGATATTTCCGGCTCGCAACTGGGTTCAGATTCACGTCTGATATAGCGGCGTTTTCATAATATTGCCTAAAGGGTAAATCGAACGGAACCAATGGC
>QNAG01000083.1 GCA_003641415.1 Candidatus Zixiibacteriota bacterium
CGCATCAGTTCGAGCTACAACCAGCAAACCGGATGTATTTTTATCGAGTCGATGAACGATACCGGGACGATCCACCGCTGATCCGGCAGCCAGCGAACCAAAGCGAAACATCAACGCATTAACCAGAGTGCCGGTGCGGTTGCCGGCTCCCGGATGCGTCACTAATCCGGATGGCTTATTAACAACAATAAGATATTCATCCTCGTAGACAATATCGAGCGGGATGTTCTGAGCTATTGCCTCACGGGGTAGTGGTGGTGGGACCGAAAGAGATATTGTATCACCCCGTTGTATAGTGTACTTTTTGGATGCCGGTTTTCCGTTGACAAGGATATGACTATCAGCAATGAGCTTTTGTACTCTGTTGCGAGTAAGGTCAAGATCGGGATGTGATGCTAAAAAACTGTCAAGTCGTTGAGGTTCTGTTTCTTTTGATACTTCAATTGTTACTGAGTCAATGTTTTTTAAGTTCCCAGCCATAGCTGTTGCTATCGTGTTTCTGTCGGGAGGCGGAGAAGCTCTGCCATTTCTCGGACAGCGCGTTCAAACCCAACCAGCATGGCTCGCGCACAAATAGCGTGTCCAACAACAAATTCATCGATATTACCCAATTCCACCAGCGGTGTTATATTCTTGTAAGTAATACCGCGACCGCAGTGCACCTCGAGACCGTTTTTGGCTCCAGTTTGGGCGGCTTTGTCAATACTGTCAAGTTCCGATTGGGCTTCTTCGAGAGTCCGCGCCCCGGTGTACCCGGCACAATTGATAAGGACTGCGGTAGCATCCGCTTTGGCGGCTGCCTTGATCTGGTCCGTATCCGGTTCGACGAAGAAACCCACATTTACTCCCACAGCCTTAAAACGGGCAACAATGTCACTGAAATCCACAGGCGCAGAATCGAAATCGATAGTCGAAACGGGGTTAGTGCTGTCAGCGTGGTCTGCCACCAGAGTAATCATCCAGGGTTTGACTTCGAGGGCTTTCTCTATAATATCATCAGCCGGTGGCATTTCAAGAGTCAGCCTGGTTTTGGATACACCTTTGAGGATATACAAGTCGCGATCTCTCACATATTTTCTATCTCGACGGAGTTGGATAGCCAAACCATCGGTTCCCCCCAATTCGGCCAGCACAGCAGCTTGAGCCGGATCCGGTTCGGGCAGTCTCCGCAGTTCGCGCGTAGCTGCAACCATGTCAACATTTACTGACAAAAGCGGCATATCTTCCTCCCTGTTGCCTTAAACAATTCAATATACTTTATACTTCAAACCGATGATTACCGCAAATTAAATTGTGGCTATATGCTCGGTCAAATCTAAAAACCCAGCGATTGAAATCTGTTCCGCCCGACAATTTTCCGGCAAGCCTGCTCGCTTGAGAACTATCCTGGCAGTGTCTGTATCGGGAAATATCTCCGGCGCCAGATTATTACTCAGCAATTTACGGCGCTGTCGAAATGCGAGACGCACTATAGATTCGAACAATTTCCTATGCGGGATAATCAGCATCGGGGCTGGAGTAAGTTCGATCACACATGAGGTAACTTTCGGTGGAGGTTGAAAGTGTTTGGGGGGCACATCAAAACATAATCTAACACGGTAAGCCAGTTGTGTGAAGATAGACAGCGGCGACCAGTCTTTGCTTCCCGGCGAGGCTGCCACGCGAAGCCCCACCTCTTTTTGAACCATGAAGACAGCCAGTTTAATAGTATCCCGATGTGTGGTTGCCCAATCCAGAACCGGAGAAGTGATATTATAGGGCAAGTTTCCTATCAACTTGTGAGGTACTACACCAACATCTCGTGGATTAAGGGAGAGGAAATCCTGGTTCAGAACCTGTGCTTTGGGGTATTTGCGCAGGAGCTTTTTGAGATAGCCGATTACGTCACGGTCGAACTCAACTGCTGTCACAGTCGCACCGGACATCGCCAACGGAAGAGTCAATGAACCACGTCCCGGACCTATCTCTATAATACTGTCGCCTTCCTGCGGGGCTAACTGCTGGATAATGCGCTCGATTATTTCTAGTGATTTTAAGAAGTTCTGCCCCAGTCGCTTCTTGGGATGATAGCCGGGCATATCCTAAGTACCGAAGGTGTCTACAAGGCGGAAAAGCTTCTGACAGGTGCGATCAGTGATTTTTTCTACTTCAGATGTATCGGTTCCTTGCAGTTGGGCTATCTTTTCACACACAATTTTTATTGTAGCCGGACAGTTGTAGCGCTCTTTGTATCGGGCTGGTTTCTGATATGGAGCATCTGTTTCCAGAATGATGCGATTGAGTGGAACTTCGGCTGCAACAGTTGCCATCGATGAGTTCTGGTGTGTTACACCACCGCCTATACCAACAACGAACCCCAGAGAGAAAATTTCATAGGCATCATCAACACTGCCCGGAAAACAGTGAAACACACCGCCGGGAATATCGGTGGAGAAATCGCGGATAATCTCAACTGTTTCCTTGAAAGCTTCACGGGTGTGAATGACAACCGGAAGCTCCGACTCTGCGGCTAATTCCAGTTGTTTCAGAAAAGCTTTTCTCTGAGTCGGGCGCGGGGAATAGTCGCGATAGAAATCAAGTCCTATCTCGCCGATAGCTACTGTCTTCGGATGGCCAGCCAACTCGCGAAGATATATTATTCCGTGACGATCAACTTTTTTAGCGTCATGCGGGTGAAATCCGACTGTAGCGTAAATGTTGTCGTATTTCTCAGCCAATCGGATAGAACGTTCCGATGATGGAATATCAACTCCGATGTTGATAATAGTATGAACGCCGGCTTGCTGAGCCTGTTTAATTACTTCTTCGCGTCGTTCGTCAAAGGCATCAAAGTCAAGATGACAATGTGAGTCAATCATCAGCTTATCTTGGCTCCAGGCGGCAAGTCACCATCAGGCACGACAAGATAAAGGCTCTTGCCTTTTTTTGCAGCCAGCAACATGCCATTAGACTCGACCCCGCGAATCACGGCTGGTTTCAGATTGGTGACTACAATAATGCTCATGTCGGTAATTTGCTCAGGCGAGTAGTGTTGAGCTACACCGGCGACAATCTGACGTTTCTCTTTGCCAAGATCAATCTGGAGTTTGAGCAGTTTATCGGCATCGGGAACCGACTCTGCCTGAAGTACTTTAGCTACTCGCATCTGAGCTTTTGCAAACTCTGAAATATCCAACAAGCCTTCAGAAATTTCTTCTGCGTTTGTCTGATCTGTATCTTTTGCTTTCTTAGGCTTAAGCCGCGGAAAGATAGCATCACCGAGTTCGACCAAAGTGCCCGGTTCAAGTTCAAAAAATTTACGAGCGTTATCCAGTGTCAGGGTTGTGTCATCCAGTCCAAATACAGATCGAATCTCCCGCATTTTACCGGGCATGACTGGGAACAGGATAATTGAAACTATACGGATAACTTCGCAACAGGCGTAAAGTACCCCACCGAGTTCATCTTTCTTTCCCTCTTTGGCCAGAATCCAGGGAGCGCGATCATTAAAGAACTTATTGGTTGCTCGCACCAGGTCCATAGCGGATGTGACGGACTGACCCAGCTCGAAATGAATAATATGCTGATACGCTTTGCCAGGGAGGACATCCGCTTTATCCATAAGTTCCTGCAGACCTTCGATGTTCTTGTAAGGCGAAGGGAGAGTTGAATCGAAATTAACTGAAACCATCTTGACCACTCGTGAAACAAGGTTGCCCAGATCGTTAGCCAGGTTGGAATTGTACTGAGTGATAAAGCGACCGGCCTGGATATCTCCATCAACACCAAACGGGTACTGTGTTAATAAAAGATAACGAGTAGCATCGGGGCCAAACTCAGCTACCATGTCGTTGGGATCAATCATATTCCCCATCGTCTTGGACATTTTCTTACCATCGACAGTAAAGAAACCGTGTAGATAGATAGTGTCGGGAAGCCGGAGTCCGGCTGCCATCAGCATCGCCGGCCAGTAAAGACAGTGGAATTTTAGGATGTCCTTGGCCATAAGATGAACTATCTCGCTGTTGTTCCACCACTTTTCAAACATGGCAGGGTCATCACCATAACCAACAGCTGAGATATAGTTGCTAAGAGCATCCACCCAAACATAGGCTACTTGAGAATCATCGAAGGATAGAGGGATGCCCCACTTGACTGATTCGCGGGAGAGGGAAAAGTCTGGTAAATCCTGATTTATCAACCCGAGAACTTCGTGTTGACGTGACTCGGGTTTTATTTTCATCTTTCCGGATTCGATTTTTTCTTTTATCTTTGGTAAAAATGCAGTCAGTCGGAAAAAGTAATTTTTCTCCCTTACCTTTTCAGGTACTCGATTGTGGTGAGGACAAACTCCATCGACCAAGTCCTTCTCAGTGATAAACGCTTCACACCCGTTGCAGTACAAACCTTCGTAGTAATCACTATAAATCGCATCCTTACCATCGTCCGTTTTAGCCTTACGCATGGCATTGAGAATCTTGTCAACAGCTTTTTCATGGCGAGGAGAAGTAGTGCGAATGAAATCATCTGTCTCAATAAGAAGATTCTTCCATACTTTTTTGAAGCTCTCAACAATACGATCACAGTAATCGATTTCGGAAATGCCCTCTTTCGCGGCCGCCTCTGCTATTTTCGTTCCGTGTTCATCGGTACCTGTTAGAAAGAAGGTCTCTCGTCCATTTAGACGATGAAAACGGGCAATAACATCAGCCGCTATTGTTGTATAAGCCTGTCCAATGTGAGGATTGGCATTGATATAGTATATTGGTGTGGTAATGTAAAAAGGCTTAGTCAATTCGATTCTCCATTAAGACTGCGTGTTACTACCAGCATCTATCTCATCATCCAGTTCATCTATCGATTGTTTGGAAGAAGTATCCGACTGAGTTGTATGAGAGTGATATGGACGGACAGTTGATGTGTCATTTTGTCGGTGTCTAACGGTTTGTAAAATATCTTCACGGCTGCAACGAAACAAAAGTCGGTCATCGTTACGTATTATGGCTTCCTCGTTAAATACATCGATTCTTTCAACGATGCCTTGTCCCTTTGCGGTATCCACGCGGGTACCTTGAGCGGGAAATTTCTTCTTTACTTCAATATATAAATCGAGTTCATGGCGCAGACAACACAACAACCGTCCGCAATTCCCTGATATTTTGGCTGGGTTGAGAGGGAGGTCCTGTTCGCGGGCATGTTGAGTTGAGATGGGTTCGAAATTACGGATAAAAGAGATACAACATTGTGGTCTGCCACAAATGCCGTAACCCCCAATACGGCGGGCCTCATCACGCACCCCTATCTGGCGTAGTTCAATTCGTGTTCGGTAGTGAGCAGCAAGTTCTTTAACGAGATCACGGAAATCTACCCGATGATCAGCAGTGAAATAAACAGTCATCTTGTTGCCATCAAACTGACAATCAACATCGACTATTTTCATCGGCAAACCGTGGCGTTTACCCATCTCAATCACTTCCTGCTTGTATATCTTCTCCTGCTGGCACAATGATTTCCAATGGGAAATGTCTTCTTCAGATGCGCTACGAAGGATAGAACGGGGGGTAGAACCTTCCGACAAATCAATATCTGACGTCAATTTCCTCTTGACCAGCCCCAGGTCTTCACCTCTTTCAACCTCAACAATAACGAAATTGGTCTCTTTGAGATCGTGATAATATGAATTGTAAAAGAAACCATTACGGTTACCCTTGAACCCAATCAGATATAACTCAGCCATATCAAACTCCGGGTGGTTAACATCTTATCTTGCAGGGAAAGGTCCTTTTGGTACAGTTTCCCTACTATGCAGTAGCCATCTCGATCTTCATTCGCAGTGTTAAAGCGGCTAGTGCTCCGTGAATATGCACATTCCTCCTTAAGTCGGCAAGAGTAATCTTGATTTGAGCCGCGAGGCGGGCGCCTAAATCTGGAGAAGTAAACCGTCCAGCCAATCTGGTGAGTTCACCCTTGAAATCTATATTCACAAGGTTTTCCTCATCCATAGTGATTGCTAATCCAGCACAGTCACAGATAAAGGATTGCCAGAGACGCAGTAGCTCCACAGCTTCACCGCGATTGCGTTGACCAATTATGTCAATCATTCGAGCTATAGTATCAGTGGAAGGGTCTTCAATAAGGGACCTGAAAAGCTGGAAGCCAGCGTTGCGTTGCAAAGAACCAGTCTCCTCACCAGTTTCTATCATTGCTACCGCCCGGCCAGGGTTCCCCTGTGAAATATGAGCAAGCACATCAGATTTGCTGTCCGAAATTGAGTAGGTCTCTTTGAGATATGCAGCCAAGACATCTACAGGTGTTCGACGCAGCTTGATTTTTTGTGATCTTGATTGAATCGTTGGCAGCAAACTTTCAGGTTTTTCCGCAGTAAGAATGATCACCGTGTTAGGGGGCGGTTCTTCAATCAATTTAAGCAGAGCATCGGCGGATGAAGGCAACATACGTTCCATCTGGTGAAAAAGAACAAAGCGGTAGGTGCCGGTTTGTGCTCGTACAGATAGTGCGCTCTTGATACGACGGGCAACATCAATAGAAATAGTAACGTTGGATGCTGATGTAAGAATACTAAACGGTTCAACTTTCTTTGCTTGCAAAACAAGATTAGTCAGATCGATAGCCTCATCAGGTTTCTTATATGGAGGGAGAGGGACAGCGAAATGCTGCCCTTCAAAGTTATAGTTTTGGATTGCCCTACAGTTGTGGCACTTCCCACAACTACGGATAGAACCGGATGTTTTCTCGATTATCGGATTTTCGCAATTGATCAAGGATACGAGCGACATTGCCAACGCCCACCGGCCGCTGCCGTCCGGCCCCGAAAGCAGGTATGTACTTGCTAACCTTCCGGATTGGAATGACTTCGAAAGAACCGCCCAGGCTTGCGGCTGGAAATTGGATATATCAAAAGGCATCAATTTTAATCCATTTCACTGGATCAAGCGGTTCCCGCCCGAATCTTAACTCAAATTTCACTAAACCATCCTTATTGGCAGCCGCCAGAACTGTTTCGGTTGGAAGATACTCCCCTTGACTGATAGCTATCTTACCCAGACCACCGTAGGTGGTGTAGTATTGACCGTCGTGGTTAATAATAACAAAATTACCATAACCGCGCAAATTCCCGACATAAGCTACACTTCCCCCAGCTACGGCAACTACCGGTCCGGATGGCCGTCCCTCTATTGTAATCCCGGGTGAGAATGACTCAAGGCGAGTGACAGGGTCTATAGTAAAACCGAAAGGAACTACAATTTTACCCCGATAGGGGCAAACTAATTGTCCCTTAAGAGTAGCGAAAACTGATGGTCCGATTGGTAGGTTCCGGTTAGTTCGCTGTCGGCGTTCATTCTCCAGACGAGCTATAACCCGCTCTATCTCCTTAGAAGCTTGCTGAAGAGTCAACATGCGGTCACCTTCAACCATTTTTGCACGGTGCAACGATTCGAGAGATTTTTCCTCCTTGTGCTTACGGCTTTCTTCAAGAGCAGTAGCTACTTCCTTGTTTTTTTTAAGAGATGCTACCTGTTTCTTTTCATCTGTCAATTGGTCAAGGCGGTCGGATGTCTGAGCGACCGAGGTTGCTGCCATATCGATATTCGCTGTTTCAAAGCTGGCTAACGCTGCTAAGTACCTAGACTGACGAGAGCGCTCTACTTCGGCCAGAGGAGTTTCCCAGAGAGATACTTGAGATAAGTGAACAGCTCGGCTATAGAACTGGCGAATATCGCCAAGGTAACGTCGTCTGGTCAAGTCAAGCCTGTCCTGATTATTTTCCAGCTCTTTTTCGACATCGCTTATTCCCTCTCGCACTTTACTCAACTGTTTGTTTAATCTTTTGATGACCTTCTGATTAGTAGTGATACGTTGATCAATGTCCGAGATTTGTTTTTGGGTTGCAATTTCCTCTATCTTGAGTGAATCCAGGTGTTCCCTGCTTCGTTTAACTTCTTTCTGGATGCTCTCAAGCTCGGACTTCTGATTTATAATCTGGCTGCGATCGTCGGCTTTTACCGGTGTTATCGTGAGAATTATACTCAGGAGAAAAAGTGGTAGCAGGAAATAACGCATAACCTACCTCAAGAGCTTCCTGATGCCAAGATAACCACTGATCGCACCCAGTGCGGCTGCGGCTGCGCAGAAAATTACTATCTCTTCAATAACGGGATACACTATCTCAATCTGGGTCAGACTGATCTGATGGCTGCCGTAATTAATTGCCAGCCAACCTGCGGCAGCAGAAAGACCACTGATAAGCATTCCCTCGATGAGAAACGGAAAGGCAAGGAAAAGTCTGCCCGCCCCAAGCAGGCGCATCTGCTGAAAACCTTCAGTGCGAGCTCTTGTCATTAGGCGGATGTTATTAACTGAACTGATAATTGCTGTCAGGAGGATAAACACTCCGAGAGCCAATCCAAAACGCTTGATAATTACTCTTGTAGCCTCTGCATTTTTAAGCCACTGTTGGCTGTAGGTAACTTCAGCTATCTCAGGGAAACCGGACAGTCCTTCACATACTGAAGCCATATCTTCGGAATTAAGAGCGTCAGATTCGAACTCTATAATAAAAGACCGTGGGAGGGGATTGGCAGAGTCGTATCCGATTAACAGGTCAGTTCCCAGCATCTCATGTAGAACCTCACGAGCCTTTTCCCTGGAGATATACTCAATTGCAATAATGCCTTCGGTATGGGCAATTGCATCCTGAAGCGGGGGTATTTCAGTATCAATAACGTGCTCCGCCACGAAAGCTTCCATGCGCAACTGAGAAATGAGACGGGTGTATAATTGTTCGGTAGTGGCGGCGGCAATCCAAAAAAGATCAAACAACAAGAACAGAAGCGCCAGCGAAAGAAGAGCGCCCAGAGCTGTGCCGGGAAAACGGTAAAGGCTGCGTCCCAATTCGCGGAATATGTGGCTTAATCGACTCACTCCAGTGTTCCGTTGCTGATATGGTATATATCGCTGTTAGGCAAATCATGGGCAGGAGCGTCTGAACAGAGAAGCAACAGGGCCCTGCCAGACAGCGATGCCTTAATTAGAAACTCAAAGATACGAGCAGTAGTTGCCTGGTCCAGTCCTGCAGAAGGCTCATCAATTATCAAAAGAGGTTGATCACCTATCGAAGCCCGGGCGAACTGCACCAGGGTGTGCTCTACCCGGGTGAGAGTTCGTGGATAGTCACCAGCTTTTTTCAGAAGAGAGAATTCCGTAAGCATCTTCAACAACTTCGCCTGACGCCTCCGCTTACTGAGACCGGTTATCACCAGCGGGAATGCGATATTCTCAGCCACAGTCATAGAAGGAACCAATCCAAAAATTCCCCCAACACCGCCTATCATACGCCTGACCCGGTTGATAGCCCAAATTCGTCGCGGTCTGAGCGATTCACCGAAAACTTCAACCAGACCCTCATCCGCAAATCCAACCCCTGTCAGCAGCGCTGTTAATGAGGTTTTCCCAGACCCGGGACCACCTGTCACTATAGCAGTATGACCAGCTTTCAAAGTCAGGTTGAGATTGCGAAAAATTCCCTCATTGCGCGCAGCGCCAAGATAGACATTTTGAATATCAGCGACGATCTCATCAGCCATAGGTTGCCACCCGAATAAAACGTTGGCAGTTGACATCCCGCTACTACTGAAGTATGATATTATCAGAGTAGCTGTTGAAAACTTATACTGATGAGAATAATACAAAGTCAAAAATGTCTTAACAATGTAAAACAACTATGAAAACATTATCCGTAACAACATTATTTCTTCTGATGCTTGCCTCTGCAGCGAACGCTCAGGGTTGGCAATCAATGACATTAAACTGGAATGAGACCCTCACGGGGGTAGCTTTTACTCATCCGGACACAGGCTTTCTGGTAAGCGCCAGTGGCGGTTTCGCACAAACCGTAGATGGTGGTAAAACCTGGAAGACAACAGTAGTAAATGAGGGGGTGAAACTTGAAGATGTATCGTTTGCCAGCGGCAACAGGGGACTGGTTTGTGGGCATCGTGGTGGTCTTTTTCTCACTACTGATGGTGGCCGGAATTGGCTCGATATATCTCCGGGAGATACCAACCATATCTATTTCGATGTTGAGTGGATTGATTCCAAAACTGCCCTGCTGACCGGTATGGATAGAGGAGCTGAAGCCCCAATGGCCGGGGTAGCTTATCACAGTATTGATACTGGTCACACTTGGCAAAGACTGGAATCAATGGGGATGGGTTACAGCGAGATAAATGTTTCACCAGATGGTACGGTATGTTTTCCCTCGTACGGTCAACTTCTGTGCTCTCATGATAAAGGCAGCTCTTGGACAAAAATCAGAACCTTTAACGATAGTCCGGCGCGTACTCTTTCGATTTTTGGCAAAACAGGACTTATGGCTGGTCCCCATGGAATGTGTGCGATTTCAGAAGACAGTGGCAAAACCTGGACTTTGGTATTACAGTCGGAGAGTTCAACTTTTGTGACAGCGGAATTGATAGATGAACATTCCGGTTATATCGCCGGACCGAAAGCGATTATGATGAGGACAGCGGATGGCGGCAAAACCTGGGAGAGGGAATTGCTGGTCAAGTCCTTTCATATACTCGATATGTGCCAAATCGGCAATCGCTTGTATGCGGTTGGTTCTGAGGGATCGATCATCTACAAAATTATCAAATAGACAGTAGATCAAACGGCCTGTCGCTTGACGATCAAGATCGAGTAGGTCAAACGGCCAGCCGGCTTTATATTGCTACATTGTCATTCCTACGACGGCAGGGATCCAGCAGGCATTGCCTGTATGTTGCCTGTGCACTGGACCCCAGCTTTCGCTATGGTGACAAATAAAGGGATAGGGTGACAAAATACAGCGCCGGTGGCGCTGGCAGAACCACTAAGGGGTTCTGCCCTATGATACTGGTCGGCGCCCGGCCCGCCGTGCCCGGGGTCTACATACAGATCCTGTGCATACGCACCTACTGGCAGGATGAACATCACGCAGGCAATCAAGTGTAAAACAACTTTGCTCATCATAATCCCCCCTTCATGTCACTGATCTCTATGTAGTTCGCATCGGAGGCATAATTCTCATAGGCAATCTTC
>QNAG01000084.1 GCA_003641415.1 Candidatus Zixiibacteriota bacterium
TCATAGTATAAGCATTATAATGAGAAATATAGTTGTTATTTTAATTTCTGTATCCTTGATTATCGCTACGTTAGTGAATTCCGAATCCGGACAGCAGGACACATTTGAATTGATAAAAGTGGAGCTAGCTCAGGCCGCGTGTGTGAAATTTGAAATTCTTACAAAGATAGAATCCTCTGTGTTTAATGATGTTGATTCCGCACAGGGGTCGGCTGTTATTGCCGCAGATGGTCGCTTTAACGTGGTTATTGGATCAGACCAATACCTTTACGATTCCAAACATCTCTATACTTACTCCAAAATAAACAATCAGGTAATAGTAGAGACTCCGAACGATAGTGGTGTGATAGTAGGCGAGATATCATTTATCACCAATATTGACAAATGGTATAGCACTCAAGTTGTGGATAAGAATAGTAAGTATAGGTTGTTACTAAAAAACTCATCACTGGCTGGGATGGATATGCCGGATTCGATGACCGTGTATGTAACGGAATCGTCAAGAAGCTTTGACAGTTTAGCCTTCTTTGATATAAATGAAGATAGAAACGTAATACAATTCCTATGTCAGATACTAGTCAGCGTCTGTACCGAAGAACTCTTTGAGCCATCATTCCCCGACTCGGTGGATATTGTCCGATTCTGATCCCACTGATGAAATTCTTCATTTACAGGTTGGGTTGTCCCAAAAATGAGGTTGATGCTGACTACATTGCTGCCTGTTTGCTGAATGCCGGACATACACAGGTCCTTACGCCTGACGAAGCTCAAGCTATCATTATCAATACCTGTGGATTTATCCTTCCAGCTAAGGAAGAATCTATCGATGCTATCCTGCAAATGGCTCAGTTGAAAACAGAAGGAAGCGCTCAAAAGCTTTTTGCAACCGGCTGTTTGTCTCAACGTTATAGTCAAAGTTTAATGGCTGATATCCCAGAACTTGATGGAGCCTTCGGGCTTGGGGAACTTGACGAATTAGTTAGAGTAATGAGTGAAAAAACAACCGGGCGCTATTATACAAGTATAAACCCATATCAATTACGTTATCTGGATTGGAAGCAACGCTTTATATCTGACGACTATCCCTATGCGTACCTGAAGATTGCCGATGGTTGTAATCGACATTGTTCTTTCTGTGCTATTCCATCAATACGCGGTCAGTACCGCAGTAGAACCATAGACTCAATTATCAAAGAAGCACGTTTTCTGGTTGAAAATGGCAAAAATGAGTTGATCCTTGTTTCCCAGGAAGCTACCTACTGGGGTAAAGATATAAATACGAGACCAAGGTTAATCGATCTCTTACAAGAACTCAACGACATTGATGGGTTAGATTGGATCAGGGTTATGTATATGCATCCAAGTGGGATGGATCGGGAGTTGATTGAGTATATGGTTGCCGATAATAAGACTTTGGCATATTTCGATTTACCTCTGCAACACATCTGTCCGGATATTTTGTCCGCTATGGGTAGACCCTCCGATTGTAGTGCTATTGAAGAACTTATCAGGCAAATTCGACATTCAGGGGTCGATACGGCACTTAGGACAACTTTTATCGTTGGTTTCCCGGGAGAGACAGATGAGCATTTTGAAGAGTTGTATAAGTTCGTAGAAGAGATTGAGTTTGAACGTCTTGGAGCGTTTGTGTTTTCGTCTGAAGAAGGTACACCGGCGGCAACCCTGCCCAATCAGGTCCAGGATGACATTAAAGCGGAGCGACTTGATCGATTAATGATGTTGCAGCAGGAAATAGCGTTTGCTCGGAATAACTCCTTGATAGGCAGTCAGCGGGAAGTTATTATTGACTCTGTTAATAATGATGGAACCGCTACTGGACGTACTCGCTGGGACTGCCCTGAGATCGATCAGGAAGTAGTTGTTAGTGGAAGAGGTTTGAGGAGCGGGTTGATTTGCCAGGTACAGATCATAAACTCGGAAGGTTATGATCTAAGAGGAATGAAATGCGAGGAGTAGGTTATGATCCATTATGAGAAATTGGGCATTTTCCTTTCCAAGCCAGTAGCCTTTGTAGTAGTCTTCATATATCTGCTACAATCAGGTTTAGCAGTATATCTTGTAAACGAGAAGTACACACTGGAACGGCAGATATCCTTTCAACAAGGACGCATAGACGAACTGGAAGAAAAACTTCAGGTTTTCAAAGCTATTGATGATTTCCAGATTGGGTTCAACAACGAAGAAGTTATGCGTCTAACCGACGTTATTTGTTCGGAGAGTAAGAGATATCGATATGATCCGTTATTTGTACTGGCTGTGATACTCACAGAGTCATCTTTCAAAAAAGGGCAGAAGAGTTCGGTTGGGGCGCGAGGTCTTATGCAGGTAGTACCATTTGTGGGCAAAGACCTGGCCAAACGCTCCGAAGTGGACTGGCAGGGCTCTGAGACGCTTTTTGAACCCGAGGTCAACATAAAGCTTGGCACACTGCACCTTTTCGAGCAGGTGATCAAATTTGGAGACATTAAAAAAGCTCTGGCGTCTTACAACATGGGAGAAGCTCGCCTTCGAGGAATCATTAAACAGGATAAGCCCATTCCACAGAAATACATAAACAAGGTTTTACGTTACTATCAGATGCTCAAGGAGACATATAGAGTTTGAAAATACTTACGGACATTGTAACATTCAGGGCCATGGGAATTATCCTCATACTTGGTCTCATCATTTCATGTGGCGGCAGCAAGGCCTTGGTCGACTTGACTGCTCGAGAGACCTATCAGCTTGGCAGGGAAAAGTACGATAAGAAAAAGTACCTCAGTGCAATTGAGAAATTTCAATCAGTTATCTACAATTTCCCCGGTGATGCCATTGTTGATACTGCTCAGTACTATCTTGGTATGTCCTACTATCACAATAAAGATTACGAATTAGCAGCAGTTGAATTTAACAGACTGGCCACTAATTATCCTTCATCGGCTTTTTTTGAACGTGCAATATATATGAAGGCCGTAGCATTTTTTGAATCAACCCCCCGGCATTATGGTTTAGACCAGACCGAACTGCAGAATTCAATCAACCTCTTTGAAGATTTTCTTATTGATTTCCCGGAATCCGATCAGGTTGAAGGTGCCCGCGAACATTTACTTGTAGCTCGCACGAGAATGGCAAAAAAATTCTATTCTAATGGCATTGTTTATGATCGCATTAGAGATTATGAAGCAGCCAAGATTTACTTCCAGAAAGTGATTGACGATTATACCGATACTGAGTTTGCTCCGAAAGCGATATACCACTTCGCTCTGATGGAATATAAACTGAAGAATTTTGAGAACGCTCGCAAAAAGTTTGAAGACTTCATCACTGTTTTCCCAGACCATGAATTAGTTCCCAAAGTTCGGAAGAAAGTTATCAGTTCCGCTTTCAATAGATGCAAGCTATATCAGGATAATGACGATGATTCACTGGCTGTTCCGTGCTGGAAAGAGTTTCTGAGCGACTTCCCTGATAGCGATAGGGCCAAGAAAGCAAACGAGTTCCTCCAAAAAATACAGCAAGAGAATGAATTAAAACTTCAGGAAGAGCATGTCAACCATTGAGGATGGAGGTACTTGGGGTATTCTTGGGGGAGCTTTTGATCCAATCCACAATGGGCATCTTAATTTAGCTGAGAGAGTGCTTAGCAAGAAGAACCTCTCAGGTATTTTGTTCGCATTGTCATATCAGCATCCATGTAAGAAATTAGATACTAATGCCCCATACAAGGATCGAGTTGCCATGCTTAAACTGGCACTTGAACCATACACCATCTTTCACCTTTGTGAAATAGAGGCCGAACAGAAATTAACTGGATATACGCTTGATACTGTCAGGGCGTTGAAAAGCACATACTCCAAAGCTGAATTTAGATTTATTATTGGATCTGACAATCTCTCTCAGCTACCATCATGGTACAAACTCCATGAGCTCATGGATGAAATCATATTTCTGGTTGGAGCTCGTCCGGGTTTTGAGCTTAAATCAGAGTGGCAATTCTCAAAAGACAGCTTAGAGTTGATCTCGATTGAACCTGTTGATGTGTCCTCCAGTCTTATACGTCAGTATATCAGGGAAGATGTTTCGGACTTGATATTAGATAGGCTCCTTCCTAAATCGGTAAGAGAGTATATCCTTTCGCGAGATTTGTATAGATGAGTGAGCGCCGGAAGACAGTTTATCTGATTGATGGCTCAGCCATGTTCTACCGAGCTTATTTTGCCTTTATTAGAAATCCCCTTATCAACTCAAAAGGAGAGGATACTTCAGCCACTTACGGTTTTGTTAATTCGCTTCTTAAAATTATCAAGGACGAACAGCCTGACTATCTGGCGGTAGCCTGGGATACGCACCATCCAACATTTCGGCATAAACGGTATAAGGAATACAAATCGACACGGGCTAAGATGCCGGATGAATTGGCCATGCAATTGCCGCGCATACGTCAGGCAGTCGAGGCATTTAATATTTCTCATTTTGAAATGAAAGGTTACGAAGCCGACGATGTCATTGGAACCATTGCCCGTAAAGCGGAGGCAGCTGGATTCGAGGTGTGGTGTGTAACAGGTGATAAGGATTACTTCCAGCTTGTCAGCGACAGTGTCGGTGTTTACACACTTAAACCTGGATCAACAGCGCCACTTAAAATGGGATCGGATAAGGTCAGGGAGAAATTCGGAGTATTACCGGAGTTGGTAATTGACAAACTGGCGCTAATGGGTGACAGTTCGGACAATGTGCCGGGAATACCGGGGATAGGCCCTAAAACCGCGGATAGCTTGCTTGAACAGTTTGGATCACTTGATGCTATTTTAGAGAACCCAGACCAAATCAAAGTTAAGGGAGTTCGACAAAAAGTCACTGAGAATGCAGATT
Organism: Candidatus Zixiibacteriota bacterium; assembly: GCA_003641415.1. Lineage (GTDB taxonomy): Bacteria > Zixibacteria > MSB-5A5 > GN15 > FEB-12 > B120-G9. The sequence goes on from QNAG01000084.1 coordinate 4,873, forward strand.
TGGCTCTGCTCTCGCGAGAGCTCGTCACAATTGATACCAATGTTCCGATAGAGTGTAATCTGGATCAGATGGTCCGACAGCCGATTGACTACGAAGCCACTAAAGCGTTATTTGTAGAATTGGAGTTCACCAAACTTCTGAAACAGATTCTCCCTGCAAATGATGCCGAGATGACTGAGTTTACTGAAGTAAAGCAGCCCAGCGTTAATTACCAGACCGTTACAAATATCAAGAAACTCAAAAAGCTCATAAAACAATTATCTTCAAGCAAAGAAGTAGCCGTTGATACAGAGACTACCTCTCTGGATGCACGTAATGCCAATTTGGTCGGGGTTTCTTTATGCGACAGAGCAGGAAAGGCATACTATGTTCCGCTGGGTCATGATGACTCTGAGGTTGATCTGCCATTTGACGAAGCGCTGGTAGAGATCAAAAATTTACTTCAGAATAAAAAAGTCCAAAAGTTCGGTCAGAATATCAAGTATGACATCGAAGTGTTACATCGTTATGATATCGAGATTGAGCCGGTAAGTTTCGATACAATGCTTGCCTCATATATTGTTGATCCTACTTCCCGTCATTCACTCGATTTCTTGGCAATGAAGTATTTCGACTATCGTATGCAACCCATAACCGAACTTATTGGCACAGGGAAGAAACAGAAATCATTTGCAACAGTGCCAGTCGATCTCGCTACACGATATGCCGCTGAGGATGCTGACTATACATATCGTCTTCGTGGTGTTCTTGCACCCTTAATCAACGAGCAAGACCAACAGAATCTGTATTACAACATAGAGATGCCTTTGGTAAAGGTTTTAACCGCAATGGAAGAAGAAGGCATTCGAATCGATACCGCCTTTCTGAAAGAATTGTCTTCGCAGATGCAGGGTAAGCTCAACAGGTTGATTGGGCAGATATTTGATATTGCTGGTGGAGAGTTCAACATCAATTCGACACAACAACTTTCACATGTACTTTTTGAAAAACTCAGTTTGCCAACAAAAGGGAAGACCAAGAAGAAAACCGGTTATTCAACCGATGTCCGAGTGCTCGAAGAATTAGCCCGGTTGCACCCTTTCCCGAAACTCATATTGGAATATCGACAACTTACAAAACTTAAGAACACATACATTGATGCATTACCCGGTTTGGTTGATCCATACACCGGTCGAGTGCACACATCATTCAACCAGTCTATAACGAATACGGGTCGTCTATCCTCGACAGATCCTAATCTTCAAAATATCCCCGCCAGAACTGAAGAGGGCCGTCAAATACGCAAGGCGTTTATTCCTCGCGATGATGACTATATATTATTGGTTGCTGACTACTCTCAGATTGAGCTGCGTCTATTAGCTCACATGTCTGGGGATAAAGGGTTAATTGATGCCTTCCGCAATGGCGAAGATATCCATTCTCGTACTGCAGCGGAGGTGTACAGAGTAAAAATTGACGATGTGACATCTAGCCAAAGGCGAGCAGCCAAAACTGCTAACTTCGCAATAATCTACGGTGTGAGCGCCTTTGGATTAGCTCAGCAAACGGAACTTGATCTTGAAGGTTCTCGACAATTTATTGATACTTATTTTGACCGTTATCCCGAAATCAAGCAATATATGGAACAAACCAAGCAGTTTGCTCGAGAGAAGGGGTATGTAACAACCATGTTTGGACGACGACGAAATCTCCCCGAACTGCACGACCGCAACTACAACGTACGGCAATTTGCAGAACGAGTAGCCATCAATACACCTATCCAAGGTACCGCTGCTGATATGATTAAGATAGCTATGATTGGAATACATAAAAATCTCTCAAAATTACGTTCAAGGATGTTACTTCAGGTTCATGACGAGTTGGTTTTAGATGTCCACAAAGAAGAGATTGATCAGGTGCTCAAAATAGTAAAACAAGGGATGGAGAAAGCAGTTAAGCTTAAAGTTCCGATTGAAGTAGACATCGGCGTTGGACAGAACTGGCTCGAAGCCAAATAGGGAACTGCTTGTCTTCCGCGAAACGGATTATATATCTATTGTTTCTTGCATAACAGGTTACTTCATGATTCATTGAACTCATGCTCATCGGTGTAACAGGTCAAATAGGTAGCGGCAAATCAACTGCTGCTGAGATACTAAAATCATTCGGGGCTGTTGTAGTCGATGCTGACCTGATAGGTCGTCAAGTTGTGGATGGAACATTGTCCTTGCGCCGAAAACTGGCTCACGAGTTCGGTGAGGATATAATCGATTCCTCAGGCATACTCAATCGAAAAAAACTGGCGGATAGAGCGTTCAGGGACGAGCAATCCAAGAGGGTACTTGATGTGTTGGTTCATCCGTATCTTTTGGAAGAACTAGATAAACAGGTGCGATTCCTGAAGAAAAAGTATGACGTAGTTGTTATTGATGCAGCTTTGTTACTGGATTGGGAACTGGATCTAAAAGTTGATTTCGTTTTGGTGATCCACGCATCACAGAATGATCGCATCCGTCGTTTAGAAGCTCGAGGAATATCCCGCTCGGATGCGAAAGCACGACAGAAAGCCCAACTTCCTTTTCGTGTTTACCAAAGTCGCGCCGATCGAGTTGTTCTTAACAATAAAAATATCGCATCTTTGAAGGTGAAACTCAGCCATCTGTGGAAATGCTTGGTAACGAAACCCGTTGACAGCTACTCGAATCAAGGATAATATGATGGCACTCTCTAACCGAGCCAGTGTGTTTAAGGCTACGTACGGTATGACATGAGGAAATAACGATGTCGCAGACCACAAAAAGAACAACCTTACCTGAATACTCAATAGACCAGTTAAAGGAACGGGCAAATTATATGCGCGGTCTAAGCCAGATAGCTCTTTATTCGGCTGGCTCGGGACATTCTGGTGGCACTCTTAGTATTATGGATGTCTGTGCTGCGTTGTACCTGAAGGTGGCACACCACGATCCAGCTAATCCTTTATGGGACAGTCGTGATCGTATCATTTGGTCGGCCGGTCACAAAGCACCCGCCTTGTATACATCTCTGGCTGTGTCCGGATATTTCCCTGAGAAGGAGCTGATGAAACTCCGTAAACTGGGATCACCATTTCAGGGACATCCGCACTGGCGCGATCTACCCGGAGTAGAGATATCATCGGGTTCATTAGGCCAAGGGTTCTCGGTCGGGGTAGGAATTGCGCTGGCAGCTAAACTGGATAACAATGATCACTACATATTCGTAATCAGTTCCGATGGGGAACAACAGGAGGGTTCGATATGGGAAGCAGCTATGGCAGCCTCTCACCACAAGCTCGACAACCTGGTGTTGATTATTGACAAGAACCGTCTTCAGATTGACGGTACTACCGATGATGTCATGAACATAGATACTCTCGGTGATAAGTACAAGGCATTCGGCTGGCATGTGTTAGAAGTTGATGGCCATGATATAAGTAATATTGTAGATAAGCTCGATTTTGCACGCAATCGAAATGCTACCGATAAGCCTGTCGTCATCATTTGTCACACTATCAAGGGACGAGGTGTTTCCTTCATGGAAGATCAGGTTGGATGGCATGGAAAGGTTCCAAATCGCGAAGAGTTGGATATCCTGCTTGATGAACTTGGAGTTGCAAACCAGTTTGACGTTAATGCTTTGCTGGAATATGGTAAAAGCTATGAGCGTGAAGTAGAATCGGATCTCGCCAACGATTTACCGCAGTATTCCCAAGACTACTGGTGGAACAAATCTGATTTTACGAAAGTCGATATGGTTCCCACTCGCACCGGCTTTGGCAGAGCGCTAGAGAAGTATGGTGACGATGAGCGCATAGTCTGTATTGGCGCTGACATTTCAGGTTCGATCAATATCCTCGATTTCTATAAAAATCACCCTGAACGGAAAAAGCGTTTCATATCCGTTGGTATAGCCGAGCAGAATGCCACTACCATAGCAGCCGGCTTAGCCAAAGAGGGCAAGCTGCCTGTTTTTGGAACTTATGGTGTTTTCTCATCGGCTCGTAATCTTGATCAACTAAGAATATCAGTATGTTACAATAATCTTAATGTGCTTATTGTCGGCGCTCATGGTGGTATTTCTGTAGGACCCGATGGCGCCACTCATCAGGAACTGGAGGCTCTGTTTCAGATGACAGGACTTCCAAATATGCATGTGGCAGTACCATGTGACGTAGTTGAAACCGAGAAAATGACAAGGACTTTGCTGTTTGATATCGTCGGACCAAAGTACCTTCGCTATGCTCGTGAAGCTACGCCTGTCATTACTGACGAGAATACTCCTTTACGTTTTGGCGAAGCTAATATCCTCCGTTTTCGACGAGAGGAAGAAAAGTTCAAAGATGCTTTCGATATTATACTGGCGTCAGAATATGATGATGAAGGAGAGGAGCTCACAATTATTTCGTGCGGTCCTGAATTAGCAGAAGCGTTGAGAGCAGCCTGCATCCTAAAAATGGAAAATGGCATAGAAACGCGTGTGATTAATATGCACACCGTTAAGCCGCTGGACAACAACGCTATAATTCGAGCTGCCACTGAAACAAAAGCTATGCTCACCGTTGAGGAACACCAAGTGGGAGGGTTGGGTAGGTTAGTCGCCACTACGATACAGTGTGAGCATTCGCTGGATAATAAGCCGTTGCCGTTTGCTATGATCGGTATTCAGGATCGCTTTGGCGAATCGGGACAGCCCTGGCAACTTATTAAAAAGTTCGGAGTAGCAGCGGAACATATCGCACACAAGGCAAAGGAATTACTCAATCTATAGATGAAAGAAGGCAATGATGCAGTTTAGTGACGCCATGGGGCGCATGTCAGGAGAAGGCGCATTTGAGGTGCTGGCCAAGTGCAAGCAGATGGAAGCGGAAGGCCGCAAGATAATCCATCTTCAGATTGGTGAGCCGGATTTTGATACCCCAAAGAATATTTGCGAGGCCGCTATTAAAGCCATCAACAGTGGTAATACTCACTACAGTTCTTCCGGTGGTATCTTCGAAGCCAGAAAGACCGCAGCAGAGTATATGGCTCAAACTCGCAATATTGATATTGGACCTGAGCATGTTATTATTATGCCCGGCGTCAAACCGTTGATCTTTACAGCGATGATGGCTACTGTCAATCCCGGAGATGAGGTTATTGTCCCAAATCCGGGTTACCCAACGTACGAATCGGTCTCGAATTTCATTGGTGCCAAACCGGTACCTATGCACCTTCGGGAGGAGAAGGACTTTCGGTTTATAACAGATGAGTTGAAGGAACTAGTTAATCACAAGACCAGCTTGCTGGTGATTAACTCGCCGCAGAACCCGACCGGCGGAGTGCTCACCAAAGAGGATTTACAAACTATCTATGAACTGGCCGAAGAGTACGATTTCTGGATTCTATCCGACGAGATATATTCTAAAATTATCTACGATGCACCTTTCGAGTCAATAGGATCAATTCCAGGCGCTTTGAAACGTTCGATTCTTATCGATGGCATGTCCAAAACGTACGCTATGACCGGCTGGCGGCTGGGCTTTGCGGTAGTACCTGAGGATATGGCCGAGCGCTTGATCATGTTTGCTATCAATAATTTCTCGTGTACTAATACTTTTGCACAGGCGGGTATCGTTGAAGGGCTTACCGGGCCACAGGATGATGTCGACAAAATGATGGCACAGTTCCGTCGTCGCCGCGAAGCAATCGTTAACGGGTTAAACGCTATCGAGGGCGTATCCTGCCTGATGCCACAAGGCGCTTTCTACGCCTTCCCGAACATTACTGAAACAGGTTTATCATCTCAGATATTAGCAGATAAACTGCTCGATGAATGTGGAGTAGCCTGTTTGGCTGGTACCTGCTTTGGCGAGTATGGTGAGGGATACCTGCGTTTCTCCTATGCCAACTCAGTTGAGAATATTCAGGAAGCTCTGCGCCTGATGGATGAACTTCTGGTGAAGGAACGAGCATAGATATAGCCATAGACTAAGATTAACAAGAGCCGACATTCTATGTCTCACGGTGGCTTAGATCTCTAACAGGCTGTTGAAAAAGTGCTTTTTCATGCTCCTTTGCTAACATGAATGTCATCCCCGCGAAAGCGGGGAACCAGTAACTTATTGATCAATATGGATTCCTGCCTTCGCAGGAATGACAA
>QNAG01000085.1 GCA_003641415.1 Candidatus Zixiibacteriota bacterium
ATATAGTAGCGTACCATAAAGAGCGTAAATTAAGCCTGCTATCAAACCAACTGTTTGTCCGTAGAGTAGATATCCCACGCGATAAGTAAAGTAAGCAGTTCCGCCACAAACGAGCAGTTGCAGGAATTTTGACCAGAAAATAGACGCTCCTGTTATCCATCGTAGCAACGCCAAAAAGTAGGGGTACAGCGGTGCCCGAAACCAGGCGCCTTCGCCCCAGAATGACTTGTCGATGATATCAGCAGCCCACATCCAGTGCCACTTCTCGTCGACCATAGGAACAGTGAAGCCGGGATTTGAGCTTAGTTCCAACAGGTACACAAATCGTACCACAAGAGCAACACTAACAGCAATTAGCGGGTATCTATTTCTATATATGAAGTCTTTCATATTACAAGTGATGGTACCATGGCATATTTAGTCTTGCATAAAAACAGCAGCTTTATCTTTTGCTATCTTTTTTTCTTCCCATGCCCTTATACGCCAGATGAGCTAATAAAGCTGTAAGAAGTGCAAACAGTATTAATGAAAGATAAGGACTAAAGCTACCTGAAAGTCTGTCAAACGTACTGTCATGATTATCGTAGAAATTCATGTAACTTCCAGAGGCGCCTAATATGAAAGCCGTAATGACACCTATTATTGAATAACCCGCTACGAGTCCGGATGAGAACAACACGCCGCCCTCGTTGCGTTCTTTGTACTCTTTATCATTTGATGATTTGCGAATAAACCATGCTACTATCCCACCTATCATAATTGGTGTTGATAATGAAAGTGGAAGGTACAATCCGATAGCAAAGGGCAATGATGAGATGCCCAGAAGTTCTACTGCCAGGGCAATCATGGCTCCAACTATAATTGGCGCCCAGGAGAGATTGGAGTTCATTACTCCTTGGACGATAGTAGCCATGACATTGGCTTGAGGCGCCAAAAGAGGTGTTCTTCCGGTTGCCCCCTCCACAAAGCCAAAAACATCATTGAGATAGTAAATAGTGAAACCCATAGCCAAAGCGGGGAAGAGAAGTCCTATGAATTCGGTAAGCTGCTGTTTCCACGGTGTTGCCCCAAGCAGATAACCTGTTTTGAGGTCCTGGGCGATATCGCCGGACATACATACAGCAATACAGACAATAGAGCCGACTGACATAGCAGTGATCATCCCTGCTGTTCCTTCTACTCCAAAATATAGCAGAATCAAACACGTTACCAGCAGAGTAGCAATGGTCATGCCCGACACTGGCGATGAAGAAGAACCCACGATGCCGACAATCCGAGCCGCTACAACAACGAAGAAGAAACCGAATAGTACAGAAAGGAGGGCGCCAAGGAAGTGCAGCTCTGTCCCCGGTAGCATCCAGATGGCGAGTATGACGACAACGACTCCAAGCAGAACCCATTTCATTGAAAGGTCCTTGTCAGTGCGAGGAACATCATTGGTAGTTTTCTTTCCAATAAGTTCGTTAAAGCCTTTTCCGAAGGAAGACAGTATTACAGGGAAAGATTTCATGAGACTTACGAAACCTCCCAATGCCACTGCGCCTACTCCAAGGTACTTGATGTAGAAATTACGCAAATCTGGAGGTGTCATCTCTGCAATCGGAATTGTCCCCGGGGAAATTATTATGCCCGGTATCTGTTCCCCAATGAACATAATTAGTGGCCCAATGCCCAGGTAGCCTAAAACAGCACCTCCCATCATGAGCGCTGCAATGCGTGGACCAATGATATATCCCACTCCAAGAAGGGCGGGGGTAGCATCGATACCAATTGTGCCACCTTTAAAGAAACCCTTAAAGTGATAATCCACAATTTCCGTCCACGATTTAAATGTCTCCATGCAGATTGTATAGAGTGTTCCTATACCAATACCTGCGAAGACCATTTTTGCTTTGCCACCACCCTCATCACCAGCCACTATAATCTCGGCGCAGGCAGTGCCTTCAGGGAATTTCAAATTGTTGTGTTCGTGATGGACCAGGTATTTGCGCAGTGGTATCATCAAGAGTATTCCCAACGTTCCACCTAACATCGATAGCCAGAATATCTGACTCTTGGATATCTCATGAACATAACCAGAGGCAACTAACTCATTATTGGCAGCCCAGATAAAAAAAGCTGGAATGGTGAAAATAATACCGGCAGCAAGCGATTCACCGGCTGAACCAATGGTCTGTACAATATTGTTTTCGAGTACAGTAGAACTTTTAAAAAACAGGCGTAGTACAGCCATTGATATAACTGCAGCTGGGATAGATGCTGATACGGTCATACCAAGTTTGAGCCCCATATAGGCATTTGCAACTCCGAAAACGACGGATATCAAAATACCCAGAATGATGGCTTTCCAAGTGACTTCCGGTATAACGCTGGTATGTGGTACTACTGGTTTGAAATTGTCGTTGAGCTTGTCTGGACTGCTCATATTAACCTCCGTATTATCAGTGGAGTCTTTTTGAATTATGATAAGTTAGGTGAAGGTCTATGAGAGTCAAGCTTTTAACTGCAAGCTTATGCGGTACGGGGAAGTCTCTCTTTGGGACAAACCCGGAATATCCGCCCAAAACAAGAAGAATATGTTGTGGTTTGTAAACTAATCGGATTGTTCCTGCTTGGCTAACTCCAGTTCGATGATAGGGCTATCAGTGTCGACTTGATCTCCGTCAGCGAAATTAATAGCTTTGACCTTGCCGTTGGCGCGACATAGAACCGGGTTTTCCATCTTCATCGCCTCGACAATGACAAGCTGTTGTTTCTCGGTGACCTCGTCGCCGACCGCAACCAGCAGCTTGACGATCTTGCCCGGCATAGGCGCAAAGACTTTATCTTTCTCTCCACCGGCATCTCCAGCACCACTACCGAAAGCGTCATCGGAAGGTTCTTTTAGTTCGATGAGGACAGAATCTATATCGACATAAGTTGTCCCATTCTGGCTGCGAGCAACCGCCACCAGTCGGCGTTTCCCGTTGATGAAGGCGTTGAACAGATTGTCGCCGGATGGATAGAACTCCACGACCTTGTTGTCTATCGTAACAAAAAAGGTCTCACCTTTCTTCTCTACGGCCGAGGTGACAGTATCATACCCCTCGATCAGAAACTCGTAGCTACTCATTGATGGAATCTCCTATCTGCCAACTACCTATTGTTTGCCATGGCGAGGGAGTAATAGCAGTGTCACCTTCCCTGCTAAAGGCTCCTGAAGAGGGTACAGCTTGCGCAGCTACACTGGCTGCTGCAACCGCGATATTTTGGTAGACTTTGAGGTTGAGCTTTCGGTCGTTCATATGCTTCTCAATAAAATCAGTGTAGGTACGGCCAGCCATAAACTCTGGATGTGACATGACATCGATCATGAACTTCTTGGATGTTTTTACCCCAAGTATCTTGTAGGCATTGAGAGCATCTATCATCTTTCTGACGGCCAGTTCTCGTGTGGGAGCGTGGACAATCAGCTTGGCCAGAATCGGGTCGTAATCAATTGTGACTTCCATTCCGGCCGCGATACCCGAATCGACCCGAACGTCCGGACCTACCGGTTCGGAGTAATGAAGAATAATGCCAGTCGAGGGCATGAAATTGTTCTCACCGTCTTCGGCATAAATGCGGCATTCGATAGCGTGTCCGCGTTGAGTGAGATTCCTCACTTGTTCGGATAGTTCCAACCCTGCGGCGATACGAATCTGTTCGACGACCAGGTCCACGCCAGTGACCATCTCAGTGATAGGGTGTTCGACTTGAATGCGAGTATTCATCTCAAGGAAGTAATACTTCCCGGTCTCATCGAGCAGAAACTCAACCGTACCGGCATTGGTATAATCAGCCGCCCGAGCGACCTTGACGGCATCGGCGCCCATACGAGCACGCAGATCGTCATCGAGCGCCATTGACGGCGTTTCTTCGATGATCTTCTGGTGTCTTCGCTGGATAGAGCATTCGCGCTCGAAAACGTGGATCGTGTTCCCATGGGTGTCAGCTATAACTTGAAATTCGATATGGCGCGGATTGACGATATATTTCTCAAGATAGACGGTGTCGTCATTGAACGCGTTTTTAGCTTCGCGGCGCGCTGCCTCAAGAGCATCCTCAAGTTCGTCCGCAGCCTTTACAACCCGCATGCCCTTGCCGCCACCTCCAGCCGCCGCCTTGATAATTACCGGGTAGCCAGCTTCCTCGGCAGTCTTTTTGTACAATTCAACATCGACCGAGGAATCCTTCATTCCCGGGATCAGAGGAATACCAGCATCAGCCATCTTGACGCGTGAAGCTACCTTGTTACCGAGCAGTCTTATCGCCTCTGGAGAAGGACCGATAAACGTAATCTTTTCTTCGATACACCGTTGCACCAGGATCGGATTCTCAGCCAGAAAACCATAGCCGGGATGAATCGCGTCACAGCCGGTTTCTTTGGCCGCATTGATGATCTTCTCGATATCGAGATATGATTCACGCGGCGGCGAAGCGCCAATGTGTACCGCCTCATCGGCGAAAAAGCGATGTTTGCTCCCGCGATCGGCATCTGAATACACAGCCACGCATGGAACCCCGAGTGTGCGACAGGCATTCATTACCCTGACAGCAATCTCAGATCGATTGGCCACCAATATCTTGTTGAAAAGTTGCTTCATTACTAAGTGTCACCTCATTGACAGGTCAATTTCATTGCGCCCACTTTGGCTTGCGCTTGTTAAGAAATGCGTCCATCCCCTCCTGACCTTCGTCAGACACTCTCAAGCGAGCGATCATATCTGCCGTATACGGTTTGAACTGCTCCGGCGACATAGCAGGCACTTCACTAATCAGTTTCTTGGCCATCGCTACCGCTTCCGGCCCGGAGGATAGAATCCATTTGACCAGCTTGTCCACTTCATCGTTGAGTTGGTCATCATTGACCACACGGTTGACCAATCCAACTTCATAGGCGCGATCGCCATTCATGCGCTCGCCGGTGATGAATAGTTCGCGTGTCTTTCCCTCTCCTATCTTTCTTATGACATAGGGGCCGATGCAGGCTGGGACGACACCGATCTTCACTTCGGAGAATGAGAACACCGCCGACCGGGCTGCGATAGCAATATCGCACACAGCTACAAAGCCGGTTCCGCCGCCAATGGCGGCACCATTGACACGGCCGATTACCGGCCGCTTGCAGGTGTAGATGCTATAGAAAAGGTCAGCCAGAGCGTTGGATTCGGCGAGGTTTTCATCGAATGTCTGCTTGATAACTCCACGCATCCAGTTTAGATCAGCTCCAGCGCAGAATGATTTGCCAGCACCGGTCAGAAGCACAACACGGATGTCATCATCCGAATTGATGTCCTCGAAAACTTCAGCCATTTCAGTAAGGACAATACCGTTGAAGGCGTTGTGAATCTCCGGTCGGTTAAACGTGACCAGAGCTTGCCGGTCTTTCTTTTCGTATGTAATCGTGGTCAGGTTCATAGGTTTATCAGCCTCCGGCTGTTACATCCTGAATACGCCGTATTTCTGATCCGGTATTTCGGCGTTAAGCGAAGCTGAAATGCCCAAGGCCAACGCCTGGCGAGTTTCGGTGAAGCCTAATATGCCGTCATCCCACAAACGCGCGCCGGAATAATACGGCGTGGATTCTGCTTCATACTTGTCTATTATCGGTTGACGAATCTCATCAATTTCTTCAGGGCTTAGCTTGCGGCCTTCCTTCTCCAGTTGTCGAATCTTTACAGTCGCTAACACTCCGGCTGCCTGTTCACCTCCCATGACGCAAATCTTGGCATTTGGCCACATCCACATGATACGAGGGAAATATCCTCGCCCACACATAGCGTAGTTGCCGGCGCCATAGGAGCCACCGATAACTACCGTGAACTTGGGTACATCGGCATTGGCCACGGCGTGGACCAGTTTGGCGCCGTCACGGGCGATACCACCCGCTTCGTATTGCCGCCCAACGATGAAGCCCGAGATGTTTTGAAGAAAGAGTAGGGGGATCTTACGCTCGGTACAAAGTTCGATAAAGTGTGAACCCTTAAGCGATGATTCGGAGAATAGCACACCGTTGTTGCCGAGGATACCAACAGGGTAACCCATTATGTGAGCAAAACCCGTCACGAGGGTGGCACCATAAAGCTCTTTGAACTCATGGAACCGGGAGCCATCGACTATACGAGCAATAACTTCGCGTACATCGAAAGGTTTGCGGAGATCGTTGGAAACAACGCCGTACAATTCGTCGGGGTTGTAATACGGCTCCTCGGGAGCCATTCGGTCAATGGGAAACTTGGCTGGGCGGTTGAGATTCTCAATGATGTTACGGCATATCTGTAACGAATGCTCATCGTTCTGGGCATAGTGGTCGGACACGCCGGAGGTACGACAATGCACGTCGGCTCCGCCCAACTCTTCCGCTGTTACCACTTCCCCCGTGGCGGCTTTCACCAGCGGCGGACCGCCGATAAAAATCGTGGCCTGCTTGCGAACCATGATGGTCTCGTCGGACATAGCCGGCAAGTATGCTCCACCCGCGGTACAGGAACCCATTACGACCGATATTTGGGTGAGTCCTTTGGCCGACATACGTGCCTGATTGTAGAAGATACGGCCGAAATGATCCTTATCGGGAAAGGTTCCCGACTGGCGGGGGAGAAAGATCCCGCCGGAATCCACGAGATAGATACACGGCAAGTGATTCTCTTCGGCCACCCTCTGAGCGCGAGCATGCTTAAGAATAGTTATCGGGTAGTAGGTTCCGCCTTTTACCGTAGCGTCGTTGGCGATAACCATAACTCCTCGTCCGTGCACGGTACCGATGCCTGTGATTAACCCCGCAGCGGGAGCATCGTTGTCATACATATCGTAGGCGGCGAGAGGACTTAGCTCGAGAAAGGGAGTGTTTTTATCAAGTAGTTTGGCTACCCTATCACGAGTGAGCAGCTTATTACGATCAAGGTGACGTTGTCGGGATTTCTCAGGTCCCCCAAGTTTAACCTTTTCCAGCCGTTCTTTGAATTGGTTATGCTGTTTTTTGTTAAGATCATAATTGAGTTTGTAATCGTCAGAACTGGTGCTGATCTTTGATTCTATTCTGAACATGGGCGTTTCTTCCGTAACTTAAGATGTCTCTGTTCGCATACTGCTATAACAACTGTCATCATCAGGGCAGAATATAGGAAGATCAGAAGACTTTGTAAAGGACTTGGCCAGCCACTTAATCAGTGTTTTTTGGAAAAGCTTCGACCGCCTGGATTAACAGGTCGTGGTGAGACATGCCACTGCTGTACACTTTCTCATAGAAAGGCACGATGTGCTCCTCATTCATGTTGGTCAGGGGATAGACGAGATCATCGGTGCCGAGAATTATGCGATTGTAGAACTTAGACAGACACTCAAATGCCGCATACAGGTGTTGCCTGTCATATTGTTCGGTGGAGATGAGTTCGAATAGAGTCTCCATCAACAAGTGAGTGCCGATCTCATGGCTCAGGAGTTGGCAGGTCTGTTCAAGCGGTTTGTCGTAGTAAAACAGGTTGCTGGAGTACCCAATAGAATTAGCATCGGGACCGCCCTTGTTGGCAAAACAGAGAACGAATTCATATATTCGAGCCTTGAAAGTGATGCCAAGAAACTGCTCCCACTTGGCAATTAAATCGTTACGTGCAACAAAGTCACTTAGTTCCTGCAATCTCTGCGCCATTGATTTTTTCGCTTCCGGCCAGACCTGTTCTCGATAGAGATTAACACTGTTCATGAATATCTCAGCCGTTCGTCGGAAAAGATCGTGGAAGTTCTGATCTGCATCGTCGGGGAAGTCGATTCCCTGTCGAACATGTTTCATTATTGGGTCAGACCAGTCAGCTTCGGAATAACGCTCGATGATCGGATTCGTATCCCCTGAGATCAGCACTCTGCGAACGATGTTAAAATACTCGCGGAATTCTCCCCTTGTTTCGAGCTTGAGCCATGCTGGCAGGAACACAAACGAATTGGCTAACGGGCTTGGCTCCCCGGTGTCTATCCATAGGAGCCATCCGTTATATTTCAAAAAGGCTAAATCGTGGGGGTAGACTGAGCTCTGGTACTTGTTGGCGTAATTAGAATCATAACTAATTCGGGCTACAGCCAACATATGCCAGATAAAATTAGGACCGAATCGGTCGGTTATTACAATTTTAACGGGTTCATTGGAATTAGACATTTTTTTGTATCTTTTCTTTCAAAACGGTCCAAACGATGAGATGATATAGTAATATTATATTACTATTATAGCACTATCCGCACTGTTTGTCTATAGAACAAGCGACAATGTTATCTCTTCTATGGATTATGGGAAGAAAGAAAACCACAATATGTTGCTAAAGTATACATTTATATTGTTGCGCTATGCTATTGTAACACAGCAAGAAACGAGTTGCTCTGATTAGGGTTTATTACTGCTGCCGTTGCTATCAAAGTAAAAATAATCCTTTAGGATAACAACAACGCTGCAATTATGCCTATGTGAGCACCTCGTTTTTTCTTGATAGATGGTCGACAAAGTGGGTATAAGTTATGTGCTGTTTTAAATAAAGCTGTGAGAAACGTTTGCTGAATATCCCCGTTCAGGTTATCATGGAAGAGAAAACACCCCTACTTGGTGCGGCTTGCGTTGCACTCGGATTATAGTTAGAATGAATTGTTTCATCCTGTTTCTTTATGGTTCCTACCGGAGAATTGACATTCCTTTCTACAAACAGCTATGTCATTCCAAGAGCACTATAGCGATCGATGGCGGCTACAGTTTTTTTCGCAAGGCTGGCTTTTCCCCCGATATTTTGATTGGCGATTTCGATTCGCTGAAAAGATTTCCTCGTGATCTTCCCAAGACAACAACAGTATTAAATCATCCACCCCGGAAAGACAAAACCGATCTCCACTTGGCAATGGATTTTTGTTTCAGCAAAAAAGCGCGTACTATTGATGTTGTGCAACCGAGTGTAGGTGATATAGATCATTTCCTTGGTAATGCTTTTCTGCTGGCACACAACAGTTTTAGTTCCGGGAATAAAAGGCAGCCTCGTATTCGTATAATCAACCCAAAGTATGAAATAAATCTGGTTGTTAATACAACGCTGACGTTCCGTGACTGTGTAGGGGATACCGTATCAGTGCTGGCACTGTCACCGGAAATCATTTTAGATATCACTGGCACTGAGTACAAAGCCAAAAGTATCCATCTTGCTTTTGGAGAGACGCGCGGTTTGCGAAATCACATAACATCCCACAGCGCAACATGTCGCATAGGCGGCAAAGCGCTGGTAGTTCGCAACTTTGAACAGCGTTACGGCTTATAAGTGTTTGTTTTTCTTGACACAATCGAATTTATCAGATATTATTAAATAATATACAAATCTACTAACAGTGGATTAACTCAGGGTTGGTTTTTAACCCTTGTCTATAATCGCTGCAGTTGTTTGATGTCATAGAATAAGGCTGCTTCTTTTAAAGGAGGTGATGCCCAAAGTAAATAATATTTTTCAAAATTAAGGTAATCGAATAATTAACTCTTTTCTCACCGGAGGAACTATGAAAAGATTTATGATTGTTTTGTCATGTGTTCTTTTTCTCGTTCAGATTGCATCCTCAGCAAACCAAATAAAACAGGTGGATCAGCCAAGAGATTTACCATCTTTTCTCGGTTATGTTCAAGACGAGTTCATTGTTGTCCTTAGTCCTGATATGGGTAGGTTGGAATTAAGCCAAGCTGCTAATGCTGTGGTGCACATTGGCAATGCCGAGTTTGATGCGATCTCCGACAAGTTTGCGGTGTCACGCATCAAGCGGCAGTTCCAGGGTGCTGGGGCCAACGCAAAAACGGCCGAGTTGGCCAAGTATCACAAAATCAAATTCGAATCTGGCAATCTTGACGATGCGATGGCCGCCTATCGTAATCATCCCGGAGTAGAAAAAGTTGAGCCAATAGGCATTCACGCGATGTATGCCACACCGAATGATGGCTACTTTTCGTATCAGACATATCATAATCAAGCCAATGACCATGATATAGATTCCCCTGAAGCATGGGATTTAGAGACGGGTAGTACATCACGTATAATCGCCCTTCTTGACTCCGGAACTCGTTATTACCATCCAGACCTCGGTGGTGCAAATGCCTCCGTGTCCAATCCGGGCGCATCACGCGGTAATATCTGGATCAATGATGCTGAGTTGAACGGTTCTGCCGGTGTTGATGATGATGGCAACGGTTATGTCGATGATTGGATTGGTTACGACTTCATCGACGGCGTTAGCAATTGCTGGAGCGGTGAAGATTGTAACAACAAAGATAATGATCCACGCGATTTTAACGGGCATGGTACCCACACAGCCGGCATCATGGGTATGCTGACCAATGACGGGTACGGCATGGCCGGAGTAGCTGGCGGTTGGAGCAACGGTTCTCAACCAGTGACTGGTAACGGCGTGAAGATTATGACGCTCCGTATGGGGTATTCCTATAATTA
>QNAG01000086.1 GCA_003641415.1 Candidatus Zixiibacteriota bacterium
CATTGGCGCCATCTTTGTCGGGGTTGTCATAAACTGTCAGACGTTCAATGATGAAATTGCAGTCTTCTGCGTCCTGAGGGGCGAACAACTTCATCTCGACAATGAGGCCCGAGTCCAAAGCAAGAGCTTTGGCATCAAATGTCTCATAGTTGCCCTCGATTTGCGAGACCGGATTGCCAATCTGCACAAAACCAATACTGTCACTATAGCCAGGGTCAAAGGCAGACCAGTTCATCCGAGCATGAGCGCCATTCTTGTAACCGATAACCGGTGAACCAGAGTACATGTAGGATCTTGCAGTTGTATCGCAGTCATCGGGGTAACCCATACCAAGATAGTCGGCGCCATCCTCACCCATCTCGAAATCGTTGTTAACACCAAGACTCAGACAGGTTGTGGAAATAGTGTCAGACGTAACCGGATAAACGGTATCAGCTACAATCAAGCTAATCGGGAACTCGTCCGGTGAGGTCGGAGCATTGGTTACAAACTCAATGGCGCCTTCCAGCAACACAATAGTACCGGGGTCGTTGATAAAGCCAATAGTGTCAACAACTACAGGGGAATAAGAAATTGTATCCAATTCCATGTTAATGTAGATATGACCGGTGCGAGTGTTTCCCAAACCGGACGGAAGATCGTCCAACGGAAGATCATGATGCAACCAGAGCCTGTCACCAACTTGAGTATTCTCAATAACATTAATAGAGGTGAATGAAAGATTGGCGTTACCCAGGTTCTCCATAGTAATCTCAACGGTATCAATGCGGCCATGTTTGGTCCATGATGGCCAGGCAACTTTGTTAGGCACATAACCAAGAAGCGGGTTCGGGACCTCATCTTCACAAGCCATGCGGACCCACATAACGTCGTTATTCTGCCAGGTACCTTCACTCTGAACGATACCACCGGCGCTTTTGTCGTTAATGTACTGAATATCGAGATAATTGCCCTCGTGAGTACCATTACCGGCACCACCACTTGGGTAGACAAATTGCTGGGCTGGGTCAGTTATATCGCCTTTTGCTATACCAAAGCGAGACATCGATGCCCACATATCATTATCACACGGACCACCTGTACCCAAAACTGAATCGCAGCCGGGGGTATAGGAATTTGTGATATTACGAGCCTTGTCCCAGGTCAGACCACCGTCGGCTGAAACTACAACCCACAGATCACCGTTGGCGGAACCATACGGATATCCGGGGTTGCCCTCATCGGCACAGTCATCCTCGACACCACCGGGGATATCGTTAAACTGTGAGAATAGAACATAGTGTTTACCACGACACTTGGAGATAGTCAGCTTGCTGGCGGTGATATTCCATGCGCCGGAATGACATGTTGTCTGATCCCAGTCAAAAGCATGGACCACACGAAGATACGGGTTATTTTCAGACCAGTGGAATAAACGGCCAGGGCCGATAGTGTTGGACCCATAATCAGGACTCGTGAAACCACCTACCCAGCCGCCCGAAGCGGCCCAGACAATATGAAGCTCACCGTCATCGTCATCCATCAGAACGTTGAGATCAGTGTACGGACGGTATGGATTATTAGCTTCGTCGGTGGCATAGTTGGTAATGTTGGTTTTGGCACCCCAAGAACCAGCTACACCATAGTTTTCACTGACCATGTACCAGACGTCGTTGTCCCATTGTACAATACGCGGAGGATCACAGTCGGCGGTACTTGAGGGACCACCCGGCGAACATGGAAGGTTGGCTGTCCACACCAGAGCCACACGACCATCATCAGTCGCAGCTATGTCCTGGGAGATATCAAATACGGTATCTACCACCACAGTTGCTGCAGCATCCCAGTACGCTGCCGGATCGATGTCGGTGCCGACACGACGGAAATACTTGATTGCCTGCGGGTCAGCTGCTTCCTCTTCTGAAGTTTGGGCAAAGACGTGCAGGATTGGATCGCCTGTTGCCGGCTCAACCCAACGGAACGTTGGCCATATACATTCTTCACCCGAGTAACCGCCGATTTCCACTACTGCCCTCGGGACCTGGTCGTTGGCGCTGAAAGTAAGTCCGAATGACGAATAGTCCCAGTAGAACTGCGGATCAACCTTTCCGTCTCCCGGTTCAATGTTATGACCACCGACAACGCCGCGGTTGTCGCCGGTAACAGCGATACCAACATAGCCACCATAATCGTCATCAGTTTGCAATGATTTAGGACCATAACCTGTTTCTAATCCAAGGTCATAGCCATAGTATTTATACTTACGAGATTCCAAAGCTGGTCCCGGAAGGAACATCCAGCCCATGTGGACTCCCCAGTCGCTGCCAATGTCTTTGGACTCAATCATACGGCCCATCGAGCCGTTGTGCTGGTAATCGTACCAGGTGTCACCAATAATGAGACCAGGTGAAGCGGTAGGAGCAAACCCACCAAGAGACTGATTAGACTCAGAATCTTTAGTCGCTGCACCTACTGTAAAGTTATGCTCATTAGGAAACGCGTATACGGTTGAATTAACACTGCGCTGATCAACTACCCGTCGCTCCTGAACAGGATACTTGGAAGCTGAAGCTGTCATCGCGAGAAACGCGAACATGAGCAAGGAGAGAATTAACAACGAGGATATTTTCCTTGTCATCAGTTACTCCTTTCGCAAAGTTTGAGTGTTCCCAACTTATTCCTTAACGAAATAAGTCATTATCTAGTGCATTGTGGAAAATGTCTAAACAACTGATCATATGTTGCTTAAAACGCAAGCAACACATTCAATCAATATTCTCTTCTGTGATTCACCTCCCTTTCTGATACCCATATACGAGCCACGCAACAGGTTTCCATATTTTGCTTAAAGGTCAATCGTCCTTTTAAGCTTATTGTTGAAACAAGCGTCCCCAAAAACACTTTTTCGCCAAAGTTCTTCGTTATCATTTGCCTTAATAAACCAGTAAAAAACCAAACAAGTGTTTCAAGCCTCACAAGAAAGGTTGAACGCTTAGAGAGAAAACCGTAAGACCATAAAAACGGTCACACCACTTCCGCGATTGCATAAATATAATAACCGGATATTGCAATAATGTCAAGCATTTTCACATTAGTTGATCGGAATAAATTTTTTATGGAGATTAATTAGGGAGATAAAGAAAAGGCCGCTGTTGGCGGCCCTTTCTAAGCTATTATCGCATTCGAGGAAAGCGCAATTATTGCGGTGGACGTGGGCCACTAAAGTACAAGAAGTTAATCATGTAAACAACATCGGCCACTTCGATAGAGCCATTCATATCAGCATCGCCGGATTCAAGCGGATACGGCTCTTCCCCACCGCGGAAGAGATAGTTAACCAGGAAAACAATATCATAGACATTATAGGTGCCATTTGCATCCGAGTCACCACGCTTGGAAGATACTATCGTATAGTAAGTTATGACTGTATCTGTAAGTCCTCCGGGATCGCTGACAATAAAGCGCACCTCTTTGGTAGTCCAAAGGTCGGCCAAATCCGGGTCATAGACATACCTCGCATTCCCACCACCATCATTGAGCAGTGTGGCTCCGCTTAGTGTGTCGGTGGCATCAAAGGTCATGGCGTCACCATCGGGATCAGCAGCCTCAAGGTAGGTAGTTACCTGTGTACCCACAAAAGCCAATATCGTATCCGGTAGCTCTGACGTGAAATAAGGAGCCTGGTTGCCGGCATCAAGTACGTTAATAACAACAACTTGCGTGTCAGCAAGAGCTAGGGCGTCAACATCCTGAGCTATAAAGGTAACCGAATAACTACCTGCTTGCAGGAAGTCCGGTCGGAACTCGAAGGTGAGTGTGGCAATTGCCGTACTTGTATCACAGTTGGCTGGCATTCCTTCCACTCGCATCTGAGGTATACCTGCACCGTCCGGATCAACGGGGGTGACATCAAATGACAAGGTGTCACCTTCGGTTATATCGAACGGACCCGTTCCGCTGGAGAAATACATGATCGGCGGCTGCGGATTGTTGAATACTCGAATCGTCTGAGTCGAAGAAATCTCACTTATGTTCTCATCCACTGAATCAATAACCCGGAACCGGAAGTAGTAGAAGGTGGGAGGGGGTATGGAATCACCCTGATGGTAGTCCGGCGCGAAGGTCAACACGGCTGTGCCGTTTCCGGAATCATAAATACTCATGTTTGGAACCAGAGAATCAATGGTACCCTCCAAAAAGGCTTCGATTTTGGGCGTAGGTCCATCCACATCCCAGGCAGTAATAACTCGAAGAAGAGTATCCCCTTCCATCACCGTGTCCGGTTGCATTGGATTGATAAAGAACATAGGCACCCGATTAGTGTCGATTACAGTGATTGTAATCATCGCGGAGTCAATATCAGTCGGGAAAGCAGGGTCGCCATCGGTGGCATAGAACCATACAGCATAGGAGCCGGAATCGGTGTCGGTCGGTGTCCAACTAAATATGCCCGTGGTTGAACTGAATACCGCCGATCCTGGTAAGGGATCAGAGGCTGACAGAACCGGGTCGACACCGTCAATATCACTTGCTGTGACTGTGAATTGAAGCTGATTCAACTCCGTAACTTCCTGATCAGAAATAGGGTCTAACGTTGGAGTATGGTTGCCGAATTCCACAACATCGATTGTCACCGTGACAGTATCCGCCAGAGTGCCAGCGGTAGCGATAAAATCAACATCATAAAGCCCGGCTTGAGTAAAGTCCGGAAGGAAGACGATTAGCCCCATGCCATCACCTTGATCGGTAAATGTGAAGTTATCCGGTACAGTAGCTTCATCGACTGTCAGAATAACAGGGTCAAGGTCCGGATCAATTGCTACAATCGTATCTCCCAGAGTATCGCCTTCAATTCCGGTTATAGCGGGAACATATGTAAAAATCGGAGCTTGATCACCGGCCTCATAGACCTGAATCAGGACTATTTCCTTGTCAATATCAAGGCCATCGCTGGCCTGGAAAGTGACATAGAACAACCCGGCTTGCAAGAAAGAGGGGGTGAATGTAAACTGGGCAGTGCCGTCGCCATTGTCGATGAATGTTGAATTCTCTGGAGCGTTGACAGCTTCCAAGATGGGAGTCATACCTTCCGGATCGGTTGCCGCCATATCGATAATCAATAGTTCACCCTCAAGCACAGCCTGAGGGCCTATTTCGCCTAAATCAGGCGGGTAGTTGATAATAGCTACTGTGATTTCCACCGGCATAACTCCTGTTTGTGTCGGTGATCCCTGATCTGTAGCCAGGAATGTAACTGTATCTATACCTTCCTGTCCAAGTACCGGCGCGAAAGTAAACGTGCCGGTATTATCGAGATTATCAATAAAAGTAGCGTTAGTTGGTAAATTCAAAACTGACAGATACAGGCGATCTGAGGGAGTGCCTGTGGAATCAAAGGCAGTCACGATAAACTCTAGGGTATCCTCAATTTCTATCGTAAACGGTCCTATCAATTCAAATTCTGGTGGTTGATTGACATCATATGTAGTGATCGCAACTGTCAGTATAGAGGACAACGATGGTATACCATCGTCCATGGCAATGAATCGAACTGTATCTACACCGGCATCTTCGTATGTCGGAGAGTATGTCAGCACACCAGAACCATCGCCATTATCTACAAAGGAGTAATTATCCATAATTGTATTTACTGACAGAATGATATTGTTTCCTTCTGGATCAGTCGCTACAACATTTAGTATTAGAACATCATTTTCTTGAACAATGGTATCTGTCAGGGTTGTAGTCCATGCGGGGGGTTGGTTCCCGGATTCGCCCACAACAATCGTAACAATCTCGGAATCAATATCAAGCGGATAGGCACTATCAGCAGCATAGAAAGTGACGAAATGCGTTCCGGCATCAACGAAGGTGGTAGACCAATCGAAATTACCAGTGCCGTCGCCATTGTCTACGAAAACAGCACTACCCGGCAGAGTGGAAGTCGAAAGAATCGGTGTGTCTCCGTCAAGATCAACAGCCGACACGCCAAACGAGAGTGTCCCGCCTTCAATCACCGATTGGCTGCCAATAGCACTTAGAAGGGGAAGTTGATTTTCATTAACTACAGTAATGATAACTTCCTCTGAGTCGATGGCAGTCGGGTAAATACCATCGGTGGCATAGAAAGTAACGTTGTATATTCCTGAATCAGCGAAGCTCGGTGTCCAGTCAAAGGTTCCAGTTCCGTCGCCGTTGTCTAAAAATGTAGCCGTGCCGGGGAGGGCGGAAGTTGACAGTGTTGGTATATCGCCGTCAGGATCAGAGGCTGAGACACCAAATGTCAACTGTACATCTTCGGTTCCATTCTGTGCCCCTATCGCTGCCAATACCGGATCCTGGTTGGAATCAGTTACTGTAATTGTGACTATTTCGCTGTCGACTGCCAGGGCGGCATCGGTAGCGTAAAACGTCACATCATATATACCAGCTTCGGCCAACCCCGGTGTCCAGTCGAAGGTACCAGTACCGTCACCATTATCTAAAAAAGTAGCTGTGCCGGGGAGCGTGGATGTTGTCAGAGTCGGTATCTCCTCATCAGGGTCAGATGCCGTAATTCCAAAAGTAAGCTGAACTGTCTCAGCAATACCTTGCGGACCAATAGCAGCCAGTACAGGGTCCTGGTTACCAGTTTCTGTGACTGTGATTGTGACTATTTCACTATCGACTGCAAGAGCGGCATCGGTGGCATAGAATGTAACATCATACAGGCCGGCATCGGTGAAGCCCGGTGTCCAATCAAAGGAACCCGTACCATCACCATTATCTATAAATGTCGCTGTGCCCGGCAGAGTCGAAGTTGTCAGAGTTGGGGTGCTCTCAGCATCTGTAGCTGACACACCAAAAGTCAACTGTACATCTTCAATTGTGTTCTGCGGACCAATAGCAGCCAGTACAGGGTCCTGGTTACCGGCTTCAGTGACTGTGATGACAACCTGTTCAGAGTCAACCAATAGTGGGTCAATGTCATCAGTGGCATAAAAAGTCACGTTGTAAATGCCAGCTTCAAGAAAAGTTGGTGTCCAACTGAAATCAGCAGTTCCATCACCATTATCAGCGTAGGTTGCAGTTCCCGGTAGTGTCGAAGAGGTCATAATCGGATTACCACCATCGACATCAGAAGCCGTAGCGGTGAAGTTCAGGGGGTTGCCCTCAACCACTGCCTGTGGACCAATAGAATCAAGCGTCGGCGCCGAGTTGGCAACATAAGTGAAGCCACCCACCAGTATGTTAGAGATCAGACCAGAAGCCAGATTGTTGACCGTGACATCCGCCGATCCAGCGGTTCCAGCCTGAGTAGTACCTGTTACATGAAACGGAGATACTACTGTAACGCCGGTAAGCGACAAAGCGCCCACTATTGCATCAACGCCCACAATATCAAAACCGGACCCGTAGATATTCACCAGTGTTCCGCCAACAGAGAGACCGCTGGGAGGATCTATACTGTTGACAATCGGAGAACTCAAAGATGAACTGTTCACAGTGACAACAGTTGAGTGCTGGGAGTAATAACCGGAAGCATCCTCGGCGATAATGAGATAATCATATGAACTCACACCATCTACAGTAGCATCTACATAGAAACTGTCAGTCACTCCGGGATCAGTGAGCAAACCAGCCGTGTTGTCAAGACGGAAGAAAGAGCCATTTGATGAAGCCATTCGCCGGTATACATGATAAGTCAAACCTGCTGTAGCATTCCAACTGACAACAATGTCACTGTTGGAAACCGCGGTAGCTGTCAGACCAATTGGCTGAGCCGGCCAGGAAACTGATGCCAGTTGAATGTCTTCCTGTTGAAAGGAATTGTTTGGTATCAATTTCTGCAGGTGGAAACCCTCACTGTTTGCTACGTTGTAGAAAATGTAATCATAGGGATTGCCTGGCGCTTCAGTCAGGTAGTTTTGGAAATCATCAAACCAGTTGCCGGCATCATATCCAGCCCCAGTTGAAGTTTCAATTCTGATCTCCTCGTCAGTGTCGTCCAAGAAGCCAAAGAAGCTGATTTCACCATTGGCTGGTGTTGACAAATCAGCATTCTGCACCGCACCATATATCGACCCTTGAGCATAAGCCGTCAATGGCAACGCTCCAATCATGAGCGCAACTATGAGAACCGGTAGTTGTAACCACCTGGAACTTATTTTTTTCAATTTCACCTCGAAACCTCCAAATTTATCCTTACAGACTCTTTTTTTCATAATAGCACTCATGGACCAGGGAATATTCCATCTGAAGCCGCGTTGCCCTGATATGGCCTGCCGGCTACCACCGGGAAGTTTATCCCGAATCCGGCTGAGAAGCGCGACTGGTAGCTCTGTGAACCAGCGACGAAATTGTTCAAAGTGTTAAGCACGCCTGGTATATTGTCCAATACATCCTGAGCGACTAAGAAGTCGTTCTCATTTTCAAACGGTATCATTATAAAGTTATAGTCAGTTGTAGAAGTCACAATAATCGGGCAGGAGATATCGCCCGAATCGGGAACCGACCCTGCCAGACTTAACACTGTCTCTGCGGCAGCATTGACTTGATAAACACCGCCTACATTGACTGTGAAATTCGTTCCGAAACCGGCTGCGAAGCGGGCTTCAAAGTTCTGTGATGCAGCGTTGAAATTATTGACAGTCAGTACATTTGAAGAACCAATAGCAGCGATTAGACCATCAGCATCAACAATACCCGTATTTGCAAACGGAACGCCTACGAGATTGTAATTAGTTGTTGAAGTTGTTACTAACTGATAATCATACTCGCCAACTCGATTTGATACTTCTGAGCGAGCGCCGTAAATATCTACCGCCTCGACCACGTAAAAGTATTGATTGAGGGTATCACCGACAACGTCAGCGCCGTCGATGTCGTCATCCGTGAAGAAAGTCGTCAGGTCATCGGTGGCGCCAATTGAATCGCTTGGGCCAGGTGTGAAATAAGCTCGGGCGCCACGAGACACAACATAGTAATCAATAGTAGTGGCATACCCAACCGTGTCATGTGTGCAGGCCGACCAATTCAACTGGATAGTCTCACCGAGAATTTGGATAGAAAGATCTGAAATGGGAGCAGGTGGAGCTGAATTCACCACTTCGATTTCAACAGTATCAGGATTTGAGAAAAGGAAGTTGTCGTCAACTGTCAATTCGAAGATGTATATATCCGTGATCGTGGTTGTAAATGTCGGCATAGGATCGGTTGCATCAGAAAGAGATATTGTCTGACCGCTGATTTGCACCCACGAGTAGTTTATAAGATCAAAATCTGGATCGGATGATGCCGAACCATCCAATGTTACCATTGCTCCAACAGTAACCCCAAACTGATCAGGTCCAGCGTCTGCAGTTGGTGCGCGGTTAAAATCACTGACCGTAATAGTTACAATCTCGGAATCGATTACGGCCGGGAAAGCTCCATCAGCAGCGTAAAACGTAACATCGTACAAACCGGCATCGGAGAAGCTCGGTGTCCAATCGAAACCACCAGTACCATCGCCATAGTCTATAAATGTAGCTGTACCCGGTAAAGTTGAAGTACTTAAAACAGGAATATCGCCATCAGCATCAGTAGCCGATACACCAAAGATCAACTGTACGTCCTCGGTCGTACTTTGCGGACCAATATTTGCCAATACTGGCTGGTCGTTAACGGCCGTCACTATGAACACAGCTGGGTCAGAGTCTGAGAGCGCACCCGGATCAGTTGCAGTAAATGTAATTGTCTCAGCGCCATTCCAGTCAGCGCTTGGGATTGTGATTGTAGCCACTCTTGCGGTGATATCTACTGTAAGTTCACTGTTGCCGCTGTAACTCCAGGTTATCTCAGCGTCCGTGTTATCTACATCAGAGACATAATCATCCAGACTGATAGTCGCAAAGGTTGAGCCTTCAGCTATAGTCTGATCGGGGATATCAGCTACAATTGGAGC
This sequence comes from Candidatus Zixiibacteriota bacterium, assembly GCA_003641415.1. Lineage (GTDB taxonomy): Bacteria > Zixibacteria > MSB-5A5 > GN15 > FEB-12 > B120-G9. Next base: position 9,905 of record QNAG01000086.1, read on the forward strand.
ATCGTTAACGGCTGTCACTGTGAACACAGCTGGGTCAGAGTCTGAGAGCAGACCCGGATCAGTTGCAGTAAATGTAATTGTCTCAGCGCCATTCCAGTCAGCGCTTGGGATTGTGATTGTAGCTACTCTTGAGGTTATATCAACTGTAAGTTCACTGTTGCCGCTGTAACTCCAGGTCATCTCAGCGTCCGTGTTGTCTACATCAGAGACATAATCATCCAGACTGATAGTCGCAAAGGTGGAACCCTCGGCTATAGTCTGATCGGGGATATCAGCTACAATTGGAGCATCGTTATCAGCTGTCACTGTGAACACAGCTGGGTCAGAATCATATAGCAGACCCGGGTCGGTGGCGGTGAATGTAATTGTCTCAGCGCCATTCCAATCTGTGCTTGGGATTGTGATTGTCGCTACTCTTGAGGTTATATCTACTGTAAGTTCACTGTTGCCGCTGTAACTCCAGGTCATCTCAGCGTCCGTGTTGTCTACATCAGAGACATAATCATCCAGACTGATAGTC
>QNAG01000087.1 GCA_003641415.1 Candidatus Zixiibacteriota bacterium
TATTAATGTGAATGTCGATCCTCTTGCTGAACGCAGCCAGATCGGAGTAACTATTTATCCCGGTTTCTGAACTAAGCATGCTAAGAATACATTCATGCTTGATATTGTTGGGTATATTAGCTATACAACTTTTGTCTTGTGCGGGATCGAGAAAAAAAACTCCGGCAGAGTTACAAAAATTATCCTTTCCTATTACGGTTGTGGTAGAGCATGAGATAACCGGTGATGTGCTTGGCGCAAGATTGAATCGACCATTTGGTTTGGCTGTTGATGCTCGCGGACTGCTCTATTGTGTTGATGCTGGTAATAACCGTGTTATCCAATTTAATTCCGATTTGAAACCGATCAGAGAAGTAGGTGGGCCCGGATCGTCAGATGGTCTCCTGGATGGTCCAACTTACGTGGTTGTAGATAATGAACTAAACCTGCTGATAACAGATGAGGGCAATCGCCGTCTATCACGCTTTGATTCCCATTTAGCTTTTGCAGGCAATGTAGATTTTTATGACAGCGATGATCCCCTGAAGTTTGGTTTTCCTTCGGGGATTGCGGTAACAGAATTTGGTGAGCTGTGGGTGGCTGATCAAGAACAAAACCGAATTGCCATATTCAGTCACATAGGGCAATTTGATCGATTCGTCGGTGATTTTGGCTATTCTGGTGGTCAAGTTCAATCACCAGAGAAAATTGTACATGGCTCACATGGTCAGTTTCTGGTGTGCGATGCAGGTAACAGTCGGATAGCAGTTTACGATGAATACGGCAATCATGTTCGCAATGTCTCCGATGATGATTTTGACTACCCGATTGCGCTGACCACAACTGGGGGGGGGCTATGGGTTGTTGATGGCTCTACGGGTCGGCTATTCTTTTTTTCTCGTCGGTGGCAACGTTTGCTCGTCATTGGTCCTCAATTACCAGGGACTGGCGCAGGCCTTAGCAAGCCATCGGATATCATTGCTCTTCCTGACGGTCGCCTGGTTATTTCTGACACCGGGAACGACAGACTTATTATTTGCCGTATAATTAACGCCGAGCAATAGGTTGTTTGTTGTGGGCGATCGGTTCTCTCAGAAATCATCGCTGCTTTTTTTCTCAGTCATTTTTCTATTAGGTATAGCGGTATCTAGTTCTGTTGGTGCGGCAACCTGTGTCGAATTCATCGGAGACAGCATACCAACCTATTATTCAGTTGAGGCTGAGGGTATTTTTTTCAATTCGGACTCACTTTATCTCAATAATAGTTTGCTCCTTAGCGATATTGACTACAATTATGATACCAGATACAACAGATTCGATTTGTCCCGCATAGTAGCAGAGACCAATGATACACTCCGTATTTGCTATTCCCCCTTACCATCATGGGTAAATAGAAGCTATGGACGACATTTACCCTCTGTAACTCCCTCATTTAAGTCTTTCCAACTCAGTTCGTTTGATAAATCAAAGAGCTATTTACGCACTCAGAGTTCCGATATCAAGATATCAGGAGCCGAGTCGTTCCGGTTTTCTGCAAGGTCGAGTGGAGGATCAAACTTTAGCCAAAGCCTTGATTTGGCTCTTTCGGGGGAACTTACTCCTGGCGTCAAGGTAATCGGAGCGGTGTCAGACCGAGGTTACAACCCTGTGTACGGAACAGCCAACAGTCAATTAAAAGAACTCGACAGAATCCACCTTGAGATTCTGTCTCAACGATTCACGGGTCGCATTGGAGATTTGGCGCTGCGTGATCGCTTTAGTTTTGCTACACAGCGGGACAAACGACTCTCAGGTGTGACTCTTTCTTACCATGATTGCCATCAAAGTGTTCAGGCTATAGCTGCTCGTCCGAAAGGACACTTTCAGACAGTCAAATTCTCCGGCTCGGATCAACTGCAGGGACCCTATCAGATCGACCCTGCTGCTGTGGCTGTGGTGCCAGGATCGGAACAGGTTTGGCTCGATGGTCAGCTTCTCGAGAGAGGTACTCACAAAGATTATGTTGTCTACTACCCGGTCGGTCAGATCACATTTAATATCAATCGTCCTATTGACAGCCGAAGCCGTATTGAGATTGACTATGAACCGCAAACCTCTAACTACCGTGGTGAGCTGTTCGCTGTTGGTGGGGGAGTTTCATTCGGAGACTCGATAGTCACGCTTGAAACAGAGTGGTTGAGAGAAGGTGACGATAAAAGCCAGCCCATGTCAGGAGAGTTGTCTGACTCCGATAAATTGTTGCTGGAGTCAGTCGGAGACAATGTTGATGATGCCTGGGTGTCCGGAGTGCGTCCTGACAGTACTGGTCGCTACATACTTGTCCGGGATAGTTTGCCGGATACGGTATACCAGTATGTGGAATCGGACACAGGTGATTATGCGATTACTTTCAGTTTTGTAGGTGCAAACCTTGGAGAATATCTCTACACAGGCAATGGAGTGTACCGTTACGCCGGTCACGGCAATGGCGAATTCTTGCCCATAAGAACCATAGCTTTACCTCAACGTACCGAACATTATCTGACTCGACTCGGGGTTCGAAACAACCTGTTAGGTACAGTAACAGCCGAATGGCATCAGAGTTGGAAAGATAGAAATCTATTTTCATCATTAGATGACAATGACAACAATGGAGCGCTGTACGCAGCATCTTTGAGAAAAAGCTGGGGGGTTCCAGATAAAGGTCAATATCTTCTCTATCAGACTAGATTTAAGGAAGTCCGTTACCAGTCGCCTCAAAGAATCGACCGAGCTGATTTCGCAAGAGAGTATTTTCTCCCTGAAGGTTTCTTCCCTGTTTCAGATGAGCGCCGTCACCTGATTGAAGGGTGCATATCACCTTTTTCTTTTGTGACTTTCACACCTACCTTTGCCCGACTGAACTATCACGGAGAACTGACATCCCGGCGTGGGGGAGGCACTTTGGAAATTATGTCTCATCGTTCCATTAGCGGCAATTTGGATTTACATATGATCCGCGTAAATGACACTCGTCACACTTATGAAGCAAAGGGAAAGGCTGATTTATTTCATGGTGGAATTAGGTGGAATACTCCGATTGGATGGGATTTCTCAACTAATTATGAATATGACTCTCGGACTCATGACTACACTGGGGAGAAACTCGGAACACGGTATCATCGCTTGATCCTTTCGCTCAATCGACCAACTGAACGAATCGATATTGAACGATATGTTGAGGACACACTGATTAATGGCTGGACTGACCTGTTACGTCGTACCCGCTTGACTATTGAATCGCATCGTCGGCATAGCAAATTCAGTTACGCCACGGTTCTCACTTATCAATGGCTGAAAGCATCTCCGCTTGTCGATAATAATTATCTGGGAAGGCTGAATCTTGAATACCACGATAAGCCCGGAAGATTTAAGGTGAGGGCATCGTATCTGATATCAGAAGAAGCTCGACGGGCACGTGGAATCAGCTACCTGTTGGTGGAACAGGGGGAAGGGCAGTATGTTTTCGAGGATGGTGAATATCGACCTGAATCGGGTGGTGATTATGTTAAGGTGGAGGAAATCCTTTCGACCCAAGCCCGTGTCTCTCGTGGTGAAAAGACTTTTCATATTTCGAGAGACTGGTCGGTGTTACTTATTCGGTATGACTCCCGCATAAAAGAAGAGATGATGCAAACCGGCAGGCGGTCAGCGTGGTGGGCAGTACCGTTTATATCCGATGAACGCCAACCATATCTGTATTATAATCGGCACAACAGTGTTGATTTTCGTTTGTTTCCAGTGAACAACATCTATGCGATTACCATATCTCTAAGTGAAGATCGAGAAATACGTGACGTAGGAAACATGCCTGAGGGGCGACGGGACCAGCACGGGTCCATGTCACTTAGACAAATTACCGGTAGTATCCGCTTTGAAGAAACCATGAAGATGTTCGCAACCCAGCGTGATGCTTACTACAGCGGAACAGGAGATATTGACGGATACTCAGTAGGTTTTACCGTCCGCCAGCTTATTGGTTTACACGAACTATCGGCAGGAGCGGCATTCCGTCGGGCGAATTCGACAAATAATGAGCAGTCTGAACTTTATAGGCTATTGGCAGGAAGTCGTCTGGGGATTGTTGGTAATGGTGAGTTGCGTTTTTCTGTAGAGTTCTATCGCCAGACATTATACAGAATAACTGATATGCCATCGTATCTACTGACGGACAATCGTCCCGGATATAAAGGGGCAGTGTGGTCTATTAGTGTAAGATATGGAGCCAAATCGAGATTACGATTCAACCTGTCAATCTCCGGCAGACATGCAGACACAAGAACGGCTAGTATTACTGGTCATGGAGAAATGGTGGCCGGATTCTGATATGAAACAGGCAGTGTTTGTTATTATCTTATTGGTATCCCTCCCATTTATGCTGCAAGCAAGCGGGAATGACGTAAAATCTCAAGTGCAGATTATCGACACCCTGATACTCACTGGTGATGTAAACGATACTTTGGCACCGGAAGTACCGTTCTCTGAATCTGAGTTGAACCTGTTGTTTGACAGTCTCCTGGCGCCCTGGCAAGCAAACGGTTACTACTATGCCTCTTGCAAGCTTGATCGGATTACAAATAATGACAATAAAATCAGTATCATAGCTAAGATAATTACGGGTCCAAGAGTACGTATTGGACGCTTGTTATTTCATGGACTTAATCGGAGTGACCCAGCTACAGTTTCTCGGTATTTCCCACAAGTGAGGAGCAGTCTTTTAACTGAGGAGCGTCTCGATTTTTTAGCTGAGGTGGCTTCCCGTATTGACTATTTATATCTTAAAGCACCATTACAAGTAAATATGCAAGAAGGATATACGGTAGCTGATATAGAGTGCTACTTTACTGAAGCAGGACCGTTTGCGGTTACTGCAGGAGGAGGGTATGTACCTGATGATCCGATCGGTCTGGTTTGGCACCTGAACCTCGAACTAAATAATCTTTTCGGGCAGGGTCGCAAGGCATCGTTGTTATCTCAAAGAAGAGATCGCGGCCACAACGAACTGAGTATTGACTATTCGCAGCCGGTTTTCTGGTTCGGTCCAGGTAAGGTAGGGATCACAGTTGCCACGCGTGATTATCGCAATTCTTTTTATGAGTTTTCTGTCAATAGTTCGTACCGCCTTAATCGCTGGCGAAGAATGTCGACCGCTCTGTCCCTGGCATATCGGAGCGTAGAACCTGTCGGGATGCAGTATCCTTCGTTCTCAGTCTATTCAGTTGAACATGAAATTCAGTGGCAAACAGTCGATAACACTTTCAATCCATCCTGTGGAGTTGAGTTAAGTTGGTCCTTGTTATACTCATGTCGTAAATATAATTCAGATTCTGTCTTATCAGAAGGAATACATAAGTCTTTTAACGAGGCAAGGATTTCAGTTCAAGTGGAGGGATATCAGAGATTGATTGGATCACTGATAGGGCATTTGGCGATTTATTACGCTGGGCTTGAAACTGATGAAACCCTCCCACCAATATCGGAGTTGATACTGGTTGGTGGTCCCGGCACTCTAAGGGGCTGTCGCAATGAGCAATATGCGGTTGTACGTACGGCAATATTCACATTTGAACCACGCCTTCGCTTTGATAAGGGTTATCTGTTTTGCTTTGCTGATGGCGCTTATCTCAATAACCGAGTTACCAACGAAAATGGAAATGTCTTAAATGATGAATTCTTTCGCTGGGGGTATGGGGTTGGTCTGGCAATCCAAGGTTCGACTCGGGGCGTAAAACTGTCACTTGGTTGGAACCCTGATATTTCCGTTGACCAGGCTCGCCTGTCAATTGTGTTATCCTCTGAGATATAAAAGTTGACCGTTCTCTGCAAAGTTGCCTATTCTCTTATATGAGAATAGTTCTGGATTTTTTGCGTCTTATTCGTGTTTCCAATGGGCTTTTGACAGCCATTGGGGTGTGGGTAGGAGCTTATTTAACCTGGAACGATCCAATCTACTATGGTCCTATGATAGCCTCACTATCAGCTTTTTTGGTTTGCTCTTTCGGAAATTGCGTCAATGACATGCTCGATATGGAAATCGATCGTGTTAATCGACCAGATAGAGTACTGGTGAGAGGGGTTCTATCGACAAGGATAGCGCTTATTGTAGCTTTACTCTGCGGTTTGGGAGCAATGATTGCCGCAGTTGCAGTAAATTGGGAAGTTACTGTAACTGTCGCTGTAGCCATAATGTTGCTTGTTGTGTACAATTTCAAACTAAAGCGTGTCCCGTTGGCAGGTAACATCGTAATTGCTATATTAGGAGGACTGACGTTTGTTACTGGCGGACTGGCTGTAAACCCTTCCTGGACTTTTGAGTTCCCGGGTCCTCTAATTCCAGCTGTTTTTGCTGTCCTGTTGCATCTCGTTCGAGAAATACTTAAAGATGTGGAAGATATTGCCGGCGATCGAGCAGTTGGTATCACAACCTTTCCACAAGTTGTTGGGATACGGTCTGCCTTGGTAACAGCTATTGGATTTTTTGTCGTCCTTGTGATTCTTACGATGGTACCGGTTCTATTTGGATGGTTTGGCGATGCTTATAAGATAATCGCCGTTTACATTGTTGATCTCCCTTTGTTGGCGTTGTTGATTATGGTTTGGGGCAACCCCAGCCCGAGAATGCTGACTTTCGGATCGCTCGGTCTCAAGGTAGGTATGGCTTTAGGAATAATAGCCTTAATGGTTGCCTGAAAGTTTTCGTGAAACTGTTGACTAGAATTAGGGTATAACAAAATTGTATGTTGGCTCTGTATTATTTATGTGGATGACCTTGGTTCAGAGAAGAAGGAAAGGTGACCGAAGCCCTGTGAGATTAGCTGCTCTGTTTTTAGCGACGACAGTGATTTTTGTCGGTTCGTGTTTAGCTGACGGGATCTCTCTCTCGCAATCAATCGAGAAGGTTTCTATTGCTCTTGAGGACAGTACAACCTTCGAAATCAAGTTGCAATGGAATGGGTCGCAGGCAGCATTCAGGTTCAAACAGCCACTCGACACATATTTCGACCGTCTTCGCATAGGTGGTTTTACTTCCTCAATCTCGTCAACCGGTTCCGGTTCGGACGAGAGAACCACTAAAATATATCAATATACACTCATACCCACTTCAGCCGGACTTGGTAAAATTGACCCTATCGCTGTAAGCTACATATCCATGCCTGACAGTATAGAGGGAGAATTGGTTACTGAGGCTATGACTGTTCAGATTCGAGAACCGGTGCCGGTTGATAAGGAAGATACTGGTGTAACGGTTTGGTTTATTACTGTTATGGGAGTAATTGTAATCGTGCTTGTTGTTGCTGCGGTGTTTCTGCGATCCAGGGTGAAAACAGCCAAGCCGCTGGAGCAGTCTCCAGTTGAGAAAACTCTTGATGAGTTAACAGTACTAAAGCAGGAAGCTGGCAGCGATATGAAGAAGTTCCAGGCGGGGTTATATCGCTTGCTATTAGACTTTCTGTCAGCTCAGTATTCTATCAGCGCTGAAGGCTTAGATTATGAAACCTTATCAGCAGAGTTAGAGGGGCAGCCCTTAACGCCGCAGCAAATCAGCAAATTAGCACAGTATATTATTTCTGCTGGTGAAGATAAATTCCGTCCAGTGACATCTGCCCCGGGAGATACTATCCGGCTGGAATCCAAAGTTCGCGAATTACTAAGTCAATTGTGAAGTTAATATATTCGGAGGACGAATGCACACAGACATTCAAGAGATTCAATCTCGTGTTGAGCAGGAATCGTCATTTGTTCAGCGACTGACGAGCCAGATAGCTACTGTTATAGTAGGGCAGAAATACCTTGTTGACAGGCTCCTGATCGGCATCCTTGCAGATGGTCATATTCTCATCGAGGGTGTCCCAGGACTGGCGAAAACGCTTTCGGTGAAGACTCTATCAGATGCTATTCAGACCAAGTTTCAGCGACTTCAGTTTACACCTGATCTGCTGCCGGCGGATCTGATTGGAACGATGATTTACAATCCGCAAAGTGCTCAGTTTTTAGTCAAAAAAGGACCAATTTTTGCCAACATTGTCCTAGCTGATGAAATCAATCGAGCTCCCGCCAAGGTTCAATCAGCGTTGTTGGAAGCGATGCAGGAACGGCAGGTAACGATTGGCGAAACTACCTTTCCCTTGGATGAACCATTTCTGGTTATGGCCACTCAGAATCCAATTGAACAGGAAGGAACGTACCCACTCCCCGAAGCTCAGGTTGATCGCTTTATGTTGATGCTCAAAATAGGTTATCCGAGTCCAGCTGAGGAGCGTGAGATCATGGAGCGCAATACCTGTGGTAAATTGCAGGAGGTGGAGAAAGTGATTTCTCCTCAGGACATTATACGAGCTCGGGAGGTTGTACGCTCAGTGTATATTGATGATAAAATCAAAGAATATATTATCAATATCATTTTTGCCACCCGCGAACCTGACAAGTACGGTTTAGGCGAACTCAGCAGCCTGATCGCTTTTGGCGCTTCGCCACGCGCAACTATCTATCTAAACTTGGCAGCTAAGGCGCACGCTTTCCTGAAAGGAAGGGGATACGTTACTCCCGAAGATATCAAGACGATTGGTCACGACGTACTGCGGCATCGTATTCTTATAACCTATGAAGCCGAGGCCGAAGAGATTGACAGCGATTCAATCGTTACCAAAGTGTTTGACGCTATTGAGGTTCCATAAACAAGGTCGATTATGCTACCGGCGGAAGTATTAAAGAAAATACGGCGCATCGAGATTCGCACTAAAAAACTGGTCAACGATGTCTTTTCAGGAGAATACCATTCGACCTTCAAAGGTCAGGGAATGGAGTTTGAAGAGGTGCGCCTATATGTGCCGGGGGATGACATCCGCTTGATTGACTGGAACGTCACTGCGCGTACCGGCTATCCGCATATTAAAAAGTTTAAGGAAGAGCGTGAACTTTCAGTCGTTCTGCTCGTTGATGCTTCGTCTTCCGGTCGTTTTGGTACAAGAGATCGTTTCAAGAGCGAAACAGCCGCCGAACTCGGGGCATTGCTGGCCTTCTCCGCTATCAAGAATAACGACAAAGTTGGGCTGATTATATTTACTGACAAAATTGAGTTGTATGTCCCGCCCAAGAAAGGGCGCGCTCACGTTTTGCGGTTGATTAGGGAAATTCTTTATTTTAAGCCGGAAGGCATTGGTACTGATATTGGTGGAGCTATGGAGTATTTCAACCGGGTCATCAAGCGAAAATCGGTTGTTTTTCTTATCTCCGACTTTCTTTCCGAGAATTACCACAAGCCGCTTCAGATTGCCAATCGGAAGCATGACGTGGTTGCTGTCAAGATTAGTGATCCCCGCGAGACAACATTTGAAGATGTAGGACTCATCGAGCTTGAAGATGCCGAGACTGGTGAGGTCTACATTATCGATACGTCCTCGAAAGAGTTCCGTAGGGAGTTTGCTGCCCGCTCAGAAGAAGATATCTCCAACCTTACCCATGAATTCCGGTTGATTGACCTCGATTTTATCAATATCCGGACTGACCAATCGTACATCGTTCCCTTGATCAACTTCTTCCGGAAACGTGAAAGGAAGTTTTAGCTGAGGTATATATGACACCACATACACATAAACAAAGCCTCCTGATGTTGGGCGTTGGTCTGATAGTATCCATGATCGTTGTATCCTGCATGGAGACTACTGACTACAGTGCTGCTATTGAACGTCACAAAAAGTTGGCCGGTGAGTTACGCGACAACCGCCTCTATGAAGCAGCTATTGATGAGTATTCCCAAATTCTCAATATAGAAGGTGTTGATGACAAGACCAGAGCTAATATTCATTATCTTACTGCTCGAATTTACTATGATCATCTTCAAAACTACGAGAAGGCTGCTGCTAACTATGTTTGTGCACAATCGCTTGACCCAGATGCTTCTTATGCGGCGGAAGCTTCACGTAAACTAGTAGCGTCATTAGAGAAAATGGGAAATATCGTCAACGCCAAACGGCAGCTTGATAATGTTGTCAATCTTGATGCTGGCCCACGCAATGACAAAGATGTTGTTGTAGCCCGCATTGGCGGTGTGCCGGTCTATATGTCGGAAATCGATGACCAGATACAAACTCTCCCTCCTGAAATACAGAAGCAGTATCTGAACCGTAAGGCTAAGATTGAATTTGTTCATCAACATGTCGGTGTCGAGTTGCTCTATCATGCAGCTGTCCGAGAGAACTATGGCGATGATCCCGAAGTCAAACGACGCCAGCATTTGTTCTATAAGCAACTTCTGGTCGATCGTTATGTTGTTGATAAAGTGATCCCTCAAGTCCAGATTGATACTTCGGATGTGAGCAACTTCTATCTGGCCAACAAGAGCAAGCGCTATCAGGATGCGCCTTACGATTCTGTAAAGGCTCAGGTATTCCTGGACTACCAA
>QNAG01000088.1 GCA_003641415.1 Candidatus Zixiibacteriota bacterium
GGTACCTTGACTGAACCGGGCAAGGAAAGTCCGTACCGCAATCGTTCGGTTGAGGAGAATTTGGACCTGTTTGAACGGATGCGAGCTGGCGAGTTCGAGGATGGTTCCCGGGTGTTGCGGGCCAAAATAGATATGTCAGCAGGGAATCTGAATATGCGAGACCCTGTTCTGTACCGAGTTCTTCACGCCAGCCATCACCGTACCGGTGACAAGTGGTGCATCTATCCTATGTACGACTGGGCTCACGGCCAATCGGATTCTATTGAAGGAATTACACACTCCTTATGTGATCTTGATTTCGAAGACCACCGCCCTCTTTACGACTGGTGCATCGATCAGTTAGGTATCCACCATCCACAACAAATTGAATTCGCCCGGCTTAACATCAGTTACACAATCCTTAGTAAGCGTAAACTTCGTGAACTGGTTGAAGGTAAATATGTAACAGGGTGGGATGATCCCCGAATGCCAACTTTGTCAGGATTGAGACGACGCGGTTACACGCCAGAGGCAATCCACAGTTTTCTGGATCGTATCGGAATTGCCAAGCGAGACAGCATCGTAGCGCTTGCCGATCTGGAGTTTTCCATTCGCGAAGATCTCAATAAACGCTCTCTCCGAGTTATGGGAGTGTTGAATCCTCTAAAAGTTGTGATCGATAACTATCCAGAAGACAAGACTGAAGAACTGGATGCCATCAATAACCCAGAGGACCCAACCGCTGGAACACGGAAGGTGCCCTTCTCACGAGTATTGTATATCGAACGCGAGGATTTCCGCGAAGATCCGCCCAAAAAATACTTCCGCCTGGCTCCCGGTCAGGAAGTACGTCTACGGTATGGTTATTTCATCACCTGTACAGATGTCATCAAGGACGACAAGACCGGCGATGTCATTGAAGTTCACTGCACTTATGATCCCAAAACTCGCGGTGGAAGCTCCCCTGACGGTCGTAAGGTCAAAGGCACTATCCACTGGGTCTCAGCAGCACAGGCTATCGAGGCCGAAGTACGTTTGTTTGACCGACTTTTCATAAAGGAGAACCCACTAGCGGTTGATGAAGGCAGTGATTTCAAAGACAACCTAAATCCGAATTCACTCGAGGTCATCACGGCTTTGGTAGAACCAAGTCTGATTAATGCCAAACCCGGCAATTTTTATCAATTCGAGAGACGAGGTTATTTCTGTGTCGACACGGTAGACTCCACACCCGGCAAATTAGTTTTCAATCGTACCGTCACACTCCGCGATACTTGGGCTAAAATTGAGAAAGCACAGAAGAAGTAAAGTATAAGCTCGATACAGTAAGCTTGAGTGGTAGGTTAACCAACTCGTGTAATAGCAAGTTTTTTTCGACGCTCTTAGATTCCACTCAGAACAACACCAGAGGCAATTCTGTAAGACTGAACAGAGTCCAATCCAAAGATTAGTAATCCTTGCGATTGAAAATGATGACCGTCACCCAGATCAGACCCATAGCAAATATAACTGAGGACCATACCGGTATCCAGTCGTCAACAACTCGCCCCATCGCTAGGTTTTCGCCTATATCGGAAATTTTACCCATCTTAGGGAATATGTAGTAGAGAACATCTCCAACAGTTGCCATTATCCTGGAACCCACGATATCTCGAAAGATTTCGTGGTAGCTAAAAATCATCTGCAACACAAACACAAGGAAAGCGCTCATCATAGCGAATGCTGTTGAACCAAATGTGATGCTGGCGAAAGTAGTCACACTCAACCAGATAAAGAACGACAATAGACTCTGCACGAACAAATATATAACGTTGATATTGGCATATCCGTGAATCAAGTAAAGAAGAGCAAGGCTGATCACCCCACAGGTAACGATAGCACCCCCGTATACAAGCCAGATACTAATCAGTTTACCGAGGAAGAGACCAGTGCGGGAGATCGGCTTGGACAGATAGTATTCCGCCCTACCGCGCACTAACATGTTGGGAAGAAGTCCAGCTGTAGCCAGAACCGCAAGAAACATCATGAAACCCAGATGCGCATTCAACCCTTTGGTAGCAGCAACGTCAATTATACCCGACAGCGGTTCGATGTCCGATTGCCCTTCAATCTGCAATTGCATGTCGAATGAACTAGTAGCCAGAATGATTAAGGAGGCTATCAGAGTTACAACAACAAACATCCAGATAGCTTTGCGTTCAATCATTTCCACAAAACAGTCATGAATCATTCCTCTCATAATGCAACCTCTCCCTTATCGTTCTTTGAAGACAGTGTAACTTCTTCTATGAATGACTGCTCCAGGGATATTTTCAGAGGTTCAATTGATCGTATGGATATCTTTTTCATGCGCAGTTCATCAATTACATAGTTGATCTTTTCATCTTCAACCAACTCCACAATAAGTCCTTGAGAAGATAAATTCAGTACCCTTCCAATATCCTGGGGAATTTCCACGAGGCGATTTCCAATGTCAGCCTTTATTTCATACTGACACTGACGGCTTGTAAGTTCATCTACAGTACTTATCTTAACCAAGCGTCCCCGAGAAAGGATGGCCACCCGGTCAGCAAGGCTTTCAACTTCAGCCAGAAGATGCGAATTGAGTACAACTGACTTTCCGTCATCACGTATTCTTTCGAGAACCCCACGTATCTCCACCTTTCCCACCGGATCGACTCCGTCAGTGGGTTCGTCAAGCATAAGTACTTCGGGGTCGGGCATCATAGCCTGAGCAAGACCAATTCGCTGCTGCATACCTTTGGAGTATTTGCGAATATTAGTACTGCCCCATTTATCCATTCCTACCATGGGCAGCAACTGTTTGGTACGAACATTAATTTCAGATTCACTCATACCATAAAGACGACCTGTAGATTCCAGCAACCCGAGTCCGGTGAGATGCTGGGGAAACCGATGATTCTCCGGCAGGTAGCCCACATGAAGACGAGAACTTGGATCTGACGGTCTCTTTCCGGTTATGGTTATACGTCCCGAAGAAGCATGTGCAATTCCTAAAGCCACTTTCATAAAAGTGGTTTTCCCAGCTCCGTTTGGTCCCAATAGACCAAATATCTCCCCTTGCTTGATAGAAAACGTAACATTGTCAAGGGCTACGATATTACGTTTCTTTAACCCACCCTGATAGACTTTGGTCAATCCCTGTACATCAATAACGGTCATCTATTCCTTCCCGATTTCTACAATTCAGCCTGTTAAATGTAAGATACGTACCAATTTCAGGAATGTTTGATTTATACATAGCTTCATAAGATGAGCCGGCGACCGGAATCGAACCGATGACCTGCTGATTACAAATCAGCTGCTCTACCATCTGAGCTACGCCGGCTATTCAGGCCACTAACTTACTTAGATTCCAACGCGTGTCAAGTCCATAAAGACGTGCTGACTATCAAAAAGCAAACCACGCCGTCACACCTTTCGCTTCCACTTCACGCCCTGAGCTGTGTCCTCAAGAATAATGCCTCGAGCAATAAGATCATCCCTAATTTTATCAGCCAGGGCAAAATCTTTGTTCTTTCGCGCTTCAGTTCGTTGGGCTATGAGAGAATCGATCTCTTCATCAATGTCCAGATTCGCTTCGTTATAAGTGAAATTCAGAACTGTATCAATCTTGCGAATCGTCTCTAAAGCCTGGTCTCGTTCCTCTATTGAAAGTCGATCCTCTGCTTTTAACCTGTTGATGTCTCGAATAAAATCATAAATAACTCCCATCGCACCAGAGATATTCAGGTCGTCATCAAGAGCATCCTCAAAACCCGATTTTACTTTCCTAATTACTTGTTCGGCTTCGCCACCAGAAGAAACGCCTCCAACATAATCCGCAAGATTGGATATGAAATCAAGATAGCGTTCCAGAGCCTTTCGGGCAGCATCAAGACCCGTGAGAGTGAAGTTCAATTGTTGGCGGTAATGTGTCGAGAGCAGCAGATATCGCACGGCCACGCCCGAAAAGCCCTTTTCCATCAGGTCACGCAGGGTATAAAAGTTCCCGGCTGACTTGGACATCCTGCGCCCCTCGACAATCAGATATTCGCTGTGCATCCAGAAGTTGACGAACTTCTTGCCAGTGGCCCCTTCCGACTGGGCAATCTCATTTTCATGGTGCGGAAACATATTATCCACGCCGCCGGTGTGAATGTCAAACGTCTCGCCAAGATATTTCATCGACATGGCCGAACACTCGATATGCCAACCCGGCCGACCCTTACCCAGTTCCGTTTCCCAGTAAACATCACCGTCGGCTTCATCCCACGCTTTCCAGAGAGCGAAGTCTGAAACCGAGTCTTTTTCGTATTCGTCGGCTGCTACGCGCGCTCCAGCCTTGAGACCATCCATGTCAATGTGAGCTAATTTGCCATAGTCTTTGAAAGCTGATATGCGGAAATAATAATTGCCGTCAACTTCGTAGGCGAGTCCGTTCTCAACCAGCTTCTGGATCAATACCACCATTTCCGGAATATGTTCCGTGGCTGGAGGATAGTACTCTGCCCGCTCAATCCCGAGACTGTCGATATCCTCAAAGAATGCCTTGGTATACCGGTCTGTGAATTCCTTGAGCGATACACCTTCCTTCTGGGAATCACGAATCGTCTTGTCATCAATGTCGGTGAGGTTCATCACCTGAGTTACATCGTAACCCTTGTACTTGAGATACCGCCGTAACAAGTCTTCGAACATATACGTTCGAAAATTACCGATATGGGCATAATTGTAGACCGTCGGGCCGCAAGTGTACATGCGCACCTTGCCTTCATCAATCGGACGAAATTCTTCCTTTGTCCGCGTAAAGCTGTTCTTGAATCTCAACGCCATAATCGTTCTAATCCTTCGTAAATGACTTAACTGTCCGGTCGTTCAGCTTTTTGACAATCTCGACAAGAAGTTTAATAGTATTATCATAGTCGGTACGATTAAGAATACTATTATGGGTATGAATATACCTTACTGGAGGACCAACCACAATAGAGGGAACACCGGCTCGTGTTTTGTGCACCGGTCCACCGTCCGTACCACCACGTTCCATGTATGCCAGATGATACGGGATCTTTTTCGATTCTGCAGTTTCGATTACCAAATCCCGCAGCTTCAAATTGGGAATCATCACAGCATCGTATATCAGGACAGCAGGACCAGCTCCCAAACGTTCGTCTCGGTCCATACCTTCGGGGGGCATATCTCGAGCAATGCCTGTATCGACAATTATACAAACATCGGGGTTACCCAGATATGCGGCTGTCTGGGCTCCACGCAGACCTACTTCTTCCTGCACGCTTGCGGAGCCAAGAACCGTGTTGGCATGCTTGATCCTTTGGAGCTTCCTCAAAACATCGAGAACTATAGCACACGAGACTCGATTATCAAAAGCCTTGGACATATACATCTTTGGATTACCCATAATCGTAAACTTGCTATCGGGAACGATTGGGTCACCCACCTTAATACCCAGTTTCTTTTTGATGTCATACTTCTTTTGAGCCCCCACGTCGATATACATATCCTTTATTTCGATAACTTTCTTACGATCCTCCATCGGTACCATGTGTGGGGGTTGTGAACCAACTACGCCCAACACCGGTCCTTTGGCAGTAATTATCCTCATACGTTGTCCCATAGCCAGATGACCCCACCAACCACCCAAAGGCAGGAACTTGATATAACCATCGGATGTAATCTCTTTGACCATGAACCCAATTTCGTCCATGTGGCTGATAATCATCACTCTCGGACTCTCCGCCGAGCCAGTCTTTACCCCGATGATTGACCCCATTTTATCATACTCGATAGTATCCGTCAAACTTTGCATTTCATGGGCAATTATCTGGCGTACTTCGCCCTCATACCCAGAGACACCGTTTGCTTCGGTGAGTTCTTGTAATAGCAGTTCTGTCTTGTCCACATTATCTCCAGAAGAATTTCATGTTACCTTCAATCAACATTATCAATATGCCTATGGCAGTATGCATAAAATATATGATATTTTTATTCTCGTCTACTCCAAATTTATATGCTCTTCCAACTCGGAGAGGGTGTGAATCCGACGCATAGCCAGTGGCATTTCCTTAGGATAGTCACGACCTTCCTTGACTTTGAGAATGGCCGGCATTCCTACACTGGAAGGACCTTCTATGTCCTCGATATAACGATCGCCAACATAGACACATTCGGCTGGAGCAAATCCGGCCAAGTTAGCCGCCTTGACAAAGATGTCCTTATGTGGTTTTCGTAACCCGAAAGTCGAGCTGAACAATTTGAAATCCAAATACCCTGTCACTTCGAAGCGCTTAAGTTCATCAAGATGCGTCTGCTCGGGGAAGATAGTGTTTGATACCAGGCCTGTTATCGGGATAGTCCGATGTATCTTTTCGAGTGTATCTATCGTGTCATCATAGACATACAATTGCTCTTTAACCGGTAAATAGTAAGCGCCGAAGAAATCTGCAATAAGTTGATCATCAGCCTTCTTCATATCAAGGGCAGCCAAAACTTCTTTAGCAACCTGTGGAATAGTCCACTCTACCAATGTTTTTAGCGCTTTGTTTCGATAGCGATGTTTAATGCGTTCGAATATCTCAATGTACTGGTCTTCATCTGGTACATCATATCTTTTCTCAAGGAGAAACTTGCGTGTGCTAATGATACATTTGATGGATAGTTCACTCCATCCGAGTGTTTCATATTCAATTAAAGTTGACCCAAGATCGAAAATGACTGCCTTTGGTGTTAGTTTGTCCACAATGTTGTCCTATTGTTTGAGTGCTGAGTCCAATAGTTTTGCAATGAGGTCGTCAAATTTTATCCCAGCAGCTTTCGCAGCCATTGGCACCAACGATAACTCCGTCATCCCTGGAAGAGTGTTTAACTCGAGGAAGTAGTGCTTTTCGTTTTCATCAAGTATGAAATCCACTCGCACCAGACCAGTGGCACCAATTATTTCATAAACCCTGACAGCGTCTTCCTGAAGCGACTTTTTTATTTCCCTGCGAATTTCTGCAGGCACAATATACTGTGATTTCCCCTTCGTGTATTTGGCCTTATAATCATAAAGTCCCCCTTCCGGAATAATCTCGACAATAGGCAGTGGTTGACCATCAATAACCGAAACCGTTAACTCGCGACCCTTAATATATTTTTCCACTAACACGTTATGAGACTCACCCGAAGCTTTCACTAGTGCTGGATATAGTTGTCGAGGAGCCTCCACTCGAGTGAGACCAACTGTGGAACCGCTATCATTGGGCTTGACTATCATTGGAAAATCGAAATTGCTACGTATTTGCTCCAGAACCTCTACCTCATCCGTCCCGCCCTCAATTTGACACAATGCCCATTTGGGAGTCCGAATCTTCATCGAAGCCGCCAGTCGTTTGGTCATAGCCTTATCCATGGCTATCGCTGAAGCTGCCATGCCTGAACCGGTGTACTTTATTCCCGCCAAGTCGAGCAGACACTGGATAGTGCCGTTCTCACCCATTCCTCCGTGAAGACCAATGAAGACAACGTCAACATTTTCCAAAGCGTGAGAAGTGAGCGTAGTTGTAATAATCTCGGAGTTAAGAGTGTCCGGGATTGATTCGTTTGAATCTATACCTATACTGACATACTGACCAGAGCTATCTAAAAGATCAATACCAGTAGCCGGGTCAAGAGCTGCTACTTTGTGACCTAATCGTCTCAATGCATCAATAATAGCCTGTCCGGAATTAAAGGATACTTCACGTTCCGAGCTGTTGCCACCAGCTAACAGGAGTACTTCCATCTATGCTTTTCCCCTTGCTTTTGATATCCTCCACACTATCAGACTACCCAGAAGAGCAATAATTACCGGCCAAGCAATCATATTATATGCTTGGAAGTAAAATGCTATGCGCTCATAATTCTGCGCCAGAGTGTACCCCAGAGCCATAAGCATACCACCAAACAAAATATATGATATGAATGAATAAATTACCATGCGTACTGGAGCATAGCAACCTATACCAGCTCCTACTGCAATCGCAGAGCGAAAACCTACAATAAAGCGTGAGAATATCATCAGGACAGCCCCCCAGCGATTGAGGCTTCTTTCAAAGCGAATAATATCAGTCGCCGGGAAGTACCTGAAGTTCTTTCGCATAAAGTAGTCCCTTCCAAACCGACGCCCAAGAAAGTACATAAATATCACTGATGACAGTCCACCTATAACAATTAGAGCAGAGCTTAATAACATATCTACCCTGTTCATAGCCACCAACACACCCGCAGCTACAATGAAGCTGTCCCCGGGAAACGGCGGAAATATGTTCTCGATAAAACAAGCAAGTAGCAAGACAACATAAACCCATCCCGAACCATAGGTAAATATCCAGTCCAACCATTGTGTCACCTGTTGAGGATTCTCACCCATCATCACTGATAAGGCATACCGCAGCAGCGGCTATTCCTTCCTCACGTCCAACGAAACCAAGTTTCTCGGTAGTGGTTGCCTTGATACTGACTCTCCTGTGATCGATCTCCAGTTTTTTTGCTATCGCAATCTTCATAGCAGGAATGTGATTCGCCATTAGTGGTTGTTCAGCCATTATGGTAGCATCGATGTTGACTATTTGCACAAATCCAACATTATGTACCATTTGCACCACACGAGTAAGCAGAATAGTGGAATCAGCATCTTTGAAAGTCTCTTCGGATGAAGGAAATTGCTGTCCAATATCTGGTAAACCAGCTGCCCCCAACAAAGCATCCATAATTGCGTGCAGAAGTACATCAGCATCGGAATGGCCATCAAGTCCCCTATCGAAAGGAATTTTGACACCCCCTATAATGAGATCGCGACCTTCCACCAGTGGATGAACATCAAAGCCATAGCCAACCCTCATCTCAGCCATTCTCTCGCCTCCGCAGGATAGCGTCCACAATATCCATATCATCACGAGTAGTCACTTTTATATTTATACCAGTTGGCTCAACCAATCTGACCTTGAACCCTCGTGCTTCAATCAATTGAGCGTCATCAGTCGGGACTTCTTCGAATTCTCCCGCTGCAAGAGCATTGTGGGCTTCCATTATCAAATCATACTGGAATACTTGTGGGGTTTGAGCTCCGTATAATCTTGCCCGATCGAGAGTAGCGATAATATAACCATCAGCAGCCCGTTTAACCGTGTCGGCAATAGGAATCGCAATAATAGCTGCTCGTTCCTTGATTGCTACATCCAGTACACGGCCAATGTCGTTTGGACTAATTAGAGGTCGGGCACCGTCATGGATAGCCACATACTCTGTTGAAATTGAAAGAGCATTCAATCCTCGATTGACCGACTCCTGTCTGGTTGCACCACCCTTGACGATATTAGTAACTTTATCAAAACCAAAAGGATTAACCACTTTCTCGGCAACATGCAAAAGGTACTCCTCACCTACGACTATAATTATCTGACTGATTCGCTTCAATTGCTGAAAGTTGCTGATAGTCCAGGACAGTAAGGGACGCCCGCAGACTTCGCGGAATTGTTTGGGGACATCTCCACCAAAACGAACAGAGCTTCCGGCAGCTACAATAACCGCACCAACTTTCATGGTATCGAATATAAGTGCGGTCGATTAACCAAGAAAGGAAATTATATTATCAGCATAGCATCCCCATAACTATAGAAACGCAAACGTTGCTGAATAGCTTCTCGGTACGCATCGAGGATACGTTCCCGTCCAGCCAGAGCAGACACAAGGATTAACAATGATGACTTAGGCAGATGGAAATTTGTAATTAAGTGATCAATGACTTTGAATTGGAAACCTGGTTTGATATACAGGTCAACCATTCCTGTGAATGGCATAATGACGCCATCTATAATTGGAGCTGATTCAAGAGTACGCACTGAAGTCGTACCAACTGCAAATATATCTCTCCCCTCATTCCGAACCCTGTTCAATACATCTGCACTATCTGGAGTCAGCTCAGCGAATTCAGGATCAACAGTGTGGTCTTCTATCTCATTAACTTTTACAGGCTTATATGTCCCAGGACCTACATGAAGGGTTAACTCCACGAACCTAACTCCTCGACCCTGCAAAGAGCGTAAAAGCGGACGTGTGAAGTGAAATCCTGCTGTTGGAGCTGCCACTGCGCCCATCTTTGTAGCGTCAGCAAAAACCGTTTGATACCTTCGCAGATCACTTGGTTTATCATCACGTTTAATATAGTGAGGAAGAGGAACATGACCATAATGGCTAATGATTTTGTCTAATTGAGTTTTCGATTGAAAACGAACAATCCATTTCCCTCCCCCTACGTCCGTCTTCAACAATAATGACAGCCCACCAAACTGAATTTCCTCCCCTTCTTTAACCCTGCGTGATGGATTAACAAAGGCATACCAGACAA
>QNAG01000089.1 GCA_003641415.1 Candidatus Zixiibacteriota bacterium
ACAATCTCATAGGAAGGAGCTCAGCGGGGCATAGACAGTTTTTTATAGAAAACTAACTCAGGATCACCCGGATCCAAGTTATTAACAAAACCAGCCATTTCATACTCTAGTTTCATTAAGAGTCGCTGCATTGGAGTATTAGATAGATTTGTAGAAGTCCAGAGTTCATCAGAATCACAGATCTCCTCCAAATGTCTCAAAAGCATCGTGCCAATTCCTGATCTGCGATGTTTTGTATCAATCAATAACATTTCTATAGTAACTCGACTGAAAAATGACCGATTTATCACTGCATATCCCGCGATGCAATCATCGGCAATATACACCCATGCTTCATCCGCAGACACTGCTTTGGTTATATAGTCTGCCCTCGATGAATTTGAATGGGCAACTATATCGAGCTCGGTAAGTCTTGGTGTGTCTGACATTACCGCTTTCCTGATATTCGTAGTTATTTGTTCTTCTCCTCATTCTTCTTGTTAGACTGAATACTTGGCTTTTAGCTAATCGGTAACCATCTTGCCAAGATCTACTACATGTATAGCTGCATTTGCAACTTATTAAGGTTAATTTAACTGATTTTCAGCTCCAGTGCAAGCGAGCCAGACCACATGACGGTCATATAGAAGTTAGAAGCATGAAATTGGCTCGAAGTAGAAGTGTCACCTCATCCGTTCAATTTGATGATGGAAAAGTACTGGGAGAGTGAGGCTTGCTATCTTTTAAAAGCCTGTAACTTATTAGAAATTATGGAGATATAAAAGGCGGGGTGGACCTCACTCTCCCCCAAACTCCTGTAGAGTTTGATTTTAGTGTTAGTGTGACTTATTCTACTGTCAGTGGAAGTCGTTGGAAGGTACTGGGATGAACTCAGACTTGATTCTTTTCGGCTTGATACTCATCTTCCAGAATTGAATAGCATAAGAGATCAGTAAACCTATCCCCAATAATTATCGTCTCGCGCATAACCCCCTCTTTCATAAATCCAGCTTTTTTTACAAGACGTTCCGAGCGATCATTACCCCTGGCAATCACAGCCCATACACGATGTATATGAAGAGTTTCAAAGGCGTAATCTAACATCTCTTTTAGTACTTTCGTCCCGATACCCTTACCACAGTGGTTAGATTCACCGATTATCAGTGCCAATTCACATTTTCGATTTCTCTCATCAATTGACTCTACTACCGCATATCCAATCAATCGACCATCCTCGACAATCGCTTTGAGTCAAATTTGGGGATTAGACTTAAGTCCATTAAACCAAACATCGGCTTCATCGCGCGATTTTAGTCGATCCGCCAGATAGCAATTGACGTTGGGATCTACCCTCCATCGCACGAGTGAATCAAGATCCTTTAGTGTTAAATCGCGGAGACTGGTCATTTTTAATCTTCCATTAGAAGTTTCAGAATTATTGGAACTTCCGATTATAAAACTCCTTGGTTAACATAATAAGATTTTCTTAACATTGAATCAAAAAAGCCCACGCTCGTACGTGGACTCTTCTTGTCTATGCGGGGTCTACGAGACGAGTTCCGCAACTGGGTGATCAAGAATTCGGCCGCGTAATCTGTGCAAAACCGGAGTGACGCCTTGCGACAGCACTGGCGCAACGGCGACCTGAATGAGGTGAATCCGCAGTCTGAATCAGAGGGACATCACCGATGCGGGTACCGGGTGGTCGAGAAGGACTTTGATGTAGCTTTCCGCCGCGATACCCATTATATATGAGTATGATGATATGCTGGATGGCACACGGTGAAGAGTAAGAGTAGAATACTCGTCGTAGAAGACGAACGGGATATCGCCGAGTTGATTGTCTACAACCTGGAGCGTGAAGGTTTTCGGGTTGAGTCAACTATATCGGGCGAGGAAGGTCTGAGAAGAGCTCAGGACGATCACCCTGACCTAGTCGTTCTGGATATTATGCTACCTGAGATGAACGGTCTCGACGTCTGTCGGGCTCTCAAGTCAAACGAGGCCACAAAGGGAATTTCGATCATCATGTTAACCGCGCGTGATGAGGACATTGATGTGGTTACCGGTCTGGAGGTCGGAGCGGATGACTACATCACCAAACCATTCAGTCCGAGAGTTCTGATTGCCCGTATCAGGTCTGTGCTGCGTCGCTACAAGGAAGTCGCAGAAACCAAAGCTGACTTCCTGCATTTGGGTGAACTGATGATTGATCGAGGTAAACGTAAGGTCACCGTGGACGGTTCTTCTATTGAACTAACCCACACCGAGTTTGAGCTTCTGTTTGTGCTCGCCAGCCGTCCGGGCTGGGTCTTCAGCCGAACTCAATTGATAGACTCTCTTCGAGACGGACAACTTGTGATAACGGACCGTGCCATTGATGTCCAGGTGGCCAATCTACGTAAGAAGCTGGCGGCCTGTGGTCACTATATTCAAACCGTCCGGGGGGCTGGCTATAGAATGACGGAGACACCATGAAGCGGCGTTCGCTGTTCTGGAAAGTCTACCCCCTTTCCTTTTTTGTCATCTTCATATCGCTCTTGCTGGCCGCACTATATGGCGCCCGCGAAATGAGAACATTATACATTGACCAGCTCACTAACACACTTGAAGCACGAGCCAGAATTGCAGAGCGACTCCTGAAACCGTTGCTGAACTCAAACGAGTTCACCCGGCTGAACCTGGAATGCAGGAGAATTTCAGAAGTATCAAACACGAGAATCACCGTTGTAGACGCTCAAGGATTCGTTCTGGGCGATTCACATGATGATCCGGCTTCAATGGAGAGCCATGCCACACGGCCGGAGGTAGTCATTGCTTACGGCGGCGAAGTAGGCGTGCGGACTCGATACAGCAATACGCTGCAGGCAAACATGATGTATGTAGCCATCCCCGTGAAGGAAAACCGTGAGATTGTTGCTGTCGTGCGTATGGCAGTACCGGTTTCGGCGGTTGGGAACGTTTTGAATTCCTTCTACCGAAACATCACCATTGGCGGTGCGATCATTCTGGTGCTGGCTGCCTTGGCCAGCTCGGTAGTTCTAAAGCGTCTGTCAGATCCTCTCCGGGAATTGCGCGATGGTGCCGTTCAATTCGCCGCCGGAGACCTGGATTCACGACTGCCGGTTCCGGCGACCGAGGAAATCGCTGACCTGTCCGAGTCGATGAATAGAATGGCGGAGCAACTGAATGCCCGAATCAAAACTGTCGCGCAACAACGAAACGAGAGGGAAGCTATTCTCTCCAGTATGTCCGAGGGCATTCTGGCGCTCGACGCTGATGAGAAGATTGTACTACTCAATCGAGTGGCGGCCGATTTCCTCGACTTGGATATCTCAGAATCTCGAGGGAAAGCACTATACGAAATGACCCGCATTCCATCGGTGCTGGACTTCGTTGATAGAGCTCTACACAATCCGGACGTCACTGAAATGGAAATCAAGATGCCGGGTACGTCCGAGAAGTACTTTCAAGCGAGAGCGGCAGCGCTCAAAGATAGCTTCGGTAAGAAGGTTGGCGTAGTTGTTGTTTTCAACGATATTACCCGCCTTAAGAAACTGGAGAGCATTCGACGCGACTTTGTGGCCAATGTCTCTCACGAGTTGAGAACCCCTATCACGGCCATAACTGGTTCTGTAGAGACTCTACTGGATGGTGCTATGGACAACTCGGACGACAGTCGACGATTTCTGGAAATGATAGCGAGACACTCGGATCGGCTGAATCGCCTGATTGAGGATTTGCTATCACTGGCAAAGATCGAGAGCGAGACCGAACAGACCGGGGCAGACCTAATCTGCGGACAGGTGAGCGATGTAATTCAATCATCTCTATTGGCCTGTCAGGAAAAAAGCCGGATACATGAGGTGAACATATCCTCTTCCTGCGATCCGAATCTGGAAGTCCATATGAATCGAGGGCCGTTGGAGCAGGCGATAACAAATTTGATAGACAACGCTATCAAGTATAGCAACCGGGGCTCAACCGTAGACGTTGAAGTAACCTTGTCCGGTGACGAAATCGTGATTTCAGTTCAGGATCAAGGAACCGGCATTGCCGCGGAACATCTGCCTCGTTTGTTTGAGCGGTTCTACCGGGTTGATACTGGTCGCAGCCGGGATGTCGGTGGAACGGGGCTAGGTCTAGCTATCGTGAAGCATGTTGCTGTTGCCCACCAAGGACGCGTCAGTGTTGACAGTTCACCCGGTAAGGGGAGTTCCTTCCGCATCCATCTGCCACGAACACAATAAGTTAGCGTACACTTGGCGAGTCTTACCGCCCGGACAATCTCACCGAAGAATATACAAACATCTAACTTGTCCTTAATACAATCCTAATATTTGCATGGTTTCATCCTGTAGAAATTGGAGAATGTATTGAGACAAGTTCACGAAACAAACTCGAAAAATGGAGGAATGATGAGAGGGATCGCTATTGCTGCAATGTTTCTTATGGTATCAGCGATGTTCAGCAGCGTTGATGCCGCTGAAACCAAAGTACATGGACGACTCTATGTCCATTGGGGTCTTGATATGACCAGCGAGGCGGATGGAGCTAACGAGCTTGCACTGGGACGCTCCTATGTAACTGTTAAATCCAAACTGTCAGATTACACTAGTCTTCGGATTACCACTGATCTCAGAGAAACTGAAGACAATAAAGGCAAGACACGATATGACGTCATTGTAAAGTATGGCTATATTGACTGGAAGCCAAAATTTGGCAATAAGGTTCTAAAACTTCGCTTTGGGTTGCAGCCAACTCCATACATAGATTATCAGAATAAACTCTGGGGGCGACGCTACCTCTCTAAGACCGTTGGAGATAAGAACAAATATCTGACATCCTCCGATCTTGGTTTGTCAGCACATATCGCTCTTGGTGAAAAAGGGAATATAGGTTCCCTGTTTCTCGGTATCTTTAATGGCACGTCATACAGCGCCCTGGGAGAGGAGAATAAACATAAAGATGTCAATCTCTTTGCTCGATTGAATCCCTTCTGGCAAAACGATGACTTAGGGAAAACTGCTCTTACCGGTCAATTTTATCGGGGTACTCAGAACAAAGAAATCCCGGACTCAGTTGCAGCTTCTGATTACGAACGGCAGTTGATTTCAATCGGTGGACTATTTTCCTATCGAAAACTGATAGATTTGGGCATCGACCTGAATTGGTACAACTTTGGCCAGGGGATAAACCTTGAAGATAAAACCAGTAGCGGGATGTCTTTTCACGGCACCATGTATTTTAATCAGCTTTTCCCTGATCAGTTATTTCTGCGAACTCTCAATCTGTTCGGGCGAGTCGATCTAAACGATCCCAACACTGACAATTCTGATGATGGTAGCACATATATCATTGCCGGGCTTGAGTGCGTACCAACCAAAGGATTCAAAGCTTCCATTAATCTTAGGTCAATATCCTTTCAGGATGACACAGAAGTAACTGAGAAATATCTGTTCATAAATACATTATTCAAATTCTAAGGAGAAACAATGAAAAAGATACTGATCTGCGGACTACTGCTTATCTCAGCGGTCGGTTTGGTGATGGCTGGCACCACTATCACTATCAAAGGCTCTGATACCCTCGTGCGTTTAGGTCAACGTTGGTCGGAAGAGTACATGAAACACAATCCGGATATTGTCATTCAGATTTCCGGCGGTGGTTCAGGTACAGGTATTGCCGCGCTGCTCAACGGCACTACCGACATCTGTGAAGCCTCGCGCGACATGAAAGAAAAGGAGTACAAGCTGGCTGAACAGAAGGGGATTATACCCTATCGCGTCTCGGTCGCTCTTGATGGTATCGCCGTTTTCCTCCACAATAGTAACCCTGTAACCAATCTAACTCTCGCCCAGCTGAAAGGGATATATACCGGTGCCATTACCAATTGGAACGAGGTTGGCGGACCGGATGCCCGCATCATCTTGTATGGTCGTGAAAACAATTCCGGCACATATGCCTTCTTTAAGAAGCAAGTACTTAACAAGGAAGATTATTCAGACTACACACAGACCCTGCCGGGAACTGCCGCGGTAGTGAACGCCGTGTCCAAAGACAAGAATGGGATCGGCTACGGCGGTCTGGCCTGGGCGACAGGAGTTAAGTTTGCAGAGGTGAAAACCAACGACACCGCAATGGCTGTGCTGCCGAACGTGGAAACGGTCTCCAACGGAAGTTACCCGATCTCTCGTGAACTGTACTGGTTCTTCAATGGCAAACCTACCGGCGAACTGAAGAAGCTTGTCAACTGGGCTTTGTCCGAAGAGGGACAAAAAATTGCCGAGGAAATAGACTACGTCCCTTTGTTAAAGAAAGATGCAGTCGCCAACATAGTCGAGTAATGGGGTGTGCAGTGTGATAGTTGCACGAGAATACATCATATGAAGCGAATGAAGTTCAAGCCCAAATCTAAAGTCCACGAGTTTCTTGGTGAAAAACTGATTGCTATCAACGCTTTTGCAGCGTTGATAGCAATCGTCCTGATCTTCGCCTTCATCTTCAAGGAGGCGATTCCTATTCTCACAGATCCGGAGATTCAACAGGAAGCCAGTATCGACAAGATGACCTTCAAGCAAGAATTCTACGAAGGCCGCGACCCAAAATGGTCGTGGCAGCCCAACTCGGAAGTTCCTAAATACTCCGTTCTGCCGCTGGTTATTGGTACTCTAAAGGCTGCCCTGGTGGCTATGCTTTTCGCCATCCCGCTTGGTGTCGGAGCCGCTATCTTCTCGGCTGAATTTGCCTCGAGACGATGGCGCGAGATCATCAAGCCAGCCATTGAGATGCTCGCCGGAATTCCGTCCGTGGTTTTGGGCTTCTTCGCCTTGATTGTCTTGGCCACCATAATGCAGGACATGTTTGGTTTCCTATTCAGGCTCAACGCTGTCACGGCCGGTATTGCCTTGGGGTTGGCAGTTATCCCCATTGTGTTTACGATAGCTGAGGATGCCATGACGTCAGTTCCAATATCGTTGCGTGACGCTGGCTTAGCCCTGGGAGCCAATCAGTGGCAGGTGTCATTGACAGTGGTTCTTCCCGCCGCTTTACCCGGTATTGCCGCCGGAGTGGTGCTCGGATTCGGCCGGGCCATAGGAGAGACGATGATCGTTCTAATGGCCTCTGGCAATGCCGCTATTGTCAGCGCAAGCCTAACCGACTCAATGCGGACTATCTCTGCCTCAATCGCCGCTGAACTGGCCGAAGTAGTGTTTGGCAGTGCCCACTACAACGTACTTTTCTTCCTTGGCACTCTACTGTTTATATTCACCTTCCTGACTAATCTGGGTGGCGAACTTGCGGTGACAAAGCTCAAGCGGCGTTTGCAAGGGAGGCTCTCATGACCACAACAGCCTCAATTAGGAACAAACACACCGGTGAACTGGACAGCAAATTGGTCTTCAGGCCGAAGTCTCGAGGATATTTCCCCAAGGGCCTTTGTTTGGCCGCATCGTTGCTGATCATCATTATGCTGGCAGTCATCTTGGGCAATATCGTCATAGGTGGCTACCATATCATAAGCTGGGATTTCCTTAGCAGTCCGCCTGAAAACGGGATGGAATCCGGCGGTATCTTTCCAGCCATTTTTGGTACCGTGGTGCTGGTTATTCTCATGACTATTGCAGTTATCCCGATTGGAGTTTTCACCGCTATTTACTTGCAGGAATATACTCGTCCCGAGGCCCACATCACACAGTTGATACGCATGGCGATCAATAATCTGGCGGCTGTCCCATCAATTGTTTTCGGTCTGTTCGGGCTGGGTTTCTTCATCGGGTTTATCGGTAATGGCATCGACAGCATTTTCTATAGCTCGGAGGGTCCGGTGTGGGGCCAGCCAGCCATTCTGTGGGCATCTCTGACACTGGCGGTGTTGACACTGCCGATCGTAATCGTTTCCACCGAAGAGGCCCTACGCACTATTCCCTGCGAACTAAAGGAAGCCAGCTACGCCCTGGGTGCCACCAAGCTGCAAACCATCTGGCGCGTGATCTTGCCGCAGGCTATGCCGGGCATCCTTACAGGTGCAATCCTGGCGGTCAGTCGCGGAGCCGGCGAGGTGGCCCCAATCATGTTTACCGGTGCGGCCTACTACTTGCCCTACTTGCCAGGTGCCCTCAATGATCAGTTTATGGAACTCGGTTACCATATATATGTGATGGCAACACAATCACCTGACATCGAAGCTACCAAGCCAATCTTGTATGGTACCGTGCTGGTATTGTTGGGACTTACCTTTGCCTTAAATTTTATGGCCATACTAATTCGCTCACGCTTAAGACTACGACGTATCAATGCTTGATAATAATATAGATACAATGACCGACGATAAGGAGCGTGCTACCTTGATACCGCAGCCAACCACTCCGGCCCGGCATACGGAGAAGCAGACAACACCGACACAGATCAAAATGTCAGTACGTGATGTCAACTTTTTCTATGGCGAAAAACCAGCGCTTCACCAGGTGTCGATTGACATAGTAGTCAACCAGGTGACAGCTCTAATCGGACCATCCGGTTGCGGTAAATCGACCTTCCTGCGTACCCTTAACCGGATGAACGATACCATTCCGGAAACGCGTATGACCGGAACTGTAAAGCTCGACGGTGTTGATGTCTACCAGTCAATCAAGGACGAGTCTACCCTGCGCACTCAGGTGGGCATGATATTTCAGAAGTCTAACCCTTTCCCTAAGTCGATCTTTGACAATGTTGCCTACGGGCTGAGGGTCAACGGTATTAGGGACAAGTATTTGATCGCCCAGACGGTTGAGCGGACCCTTAAGAAAGCCTATTTGTGGGAGGAAGTTAAGGATATAATGGATAACAGTGCACTGGCGCTTTCGGGCGGTCAGCAACAACGTCTCTGTATCGCCAGGGCGCTCGCGGTGGAGCCTGAGGTTATCCTGATGGACGAGCCTGCCTCGGCGCTGGACCCGATCTCAACCGCAAAGATCGAGGATCTTATCGCTGAGCTGAAAAGGAACTACACGATTGTGATCGTCACTCACAACATGCAACAGGCGGCCCGTGTCTCTGATACAACAGCCTTCTTCTATGAAGGCGTACTCATCGAACATGGCCCTACCAAACAGATTTTTACGAAACCTGACAGGAAGAAGACCGAGGACTATATCACTGGACGATTTGGATAAGCGAGTTACTTCATGACAAAACACTTTCAGACTCAGACCGAACTACTCAAGAAAAAAATTCTTCGCCTGACAGCTATGGTAGAAGGACACCTGCGGGACGCCGTCCGGTCGGTGATTGACGGTGATCTTAAGTTGGCGGCCAGAATAGTAGTTGCCGACGATGAGATTGATCAGTACGAGATTGAGGTCGAAGAGGAGTGCCTGAAAACGCTGGCGCTGTATCAGCCGGTGGCCATTGACCTGCGCTTTATCGTGGCGGTGCTTAAGATAAACAATGATCTCGAACGAATCGGTGACCTGGCGATCAACATCGCCCAACGAACACGCAACCTGACCAGGCATCGTGGTGTAGGCGTTCCCTTTGACTTGAACGGTATGTTGACAAAGACTATGGCCATGGTCAAAGGCAGTGCCGACGCCTTGGTGGCCAGTGACACGGCCCTGGCCTGGAAGGTTTGCGAGGACGACGAAGAAGTTGACCGGATTCATCAAGATGCTTTTGGCAAAATCCAGGAAGGGATTCGCGCCCGTCCGGATCTGGTCGACTACTATGTCAGCTTGTTAAGCGTCTCGCGCAATCTGGAACGGATCGCCGACCATGCTACCAACATCGCCGAGGATGTCATCTACATGGTCGATGGGGAGATCGTTAGGCATTCCGGCATTGATAACGTCGATAACTGTCAGGCCGACGACCGAGAGACGTGATCCCAGCACAGTATCAAAGATCACACAACGGCAGCGAGGCTCTTGACAGTGGCTTATGGCTTCCCTAGCTCAACTTCACCCCGACCGTTCAGCGGCATCCTCCCTGTCCGACGCATAGGGTAGCTGTACGGTCGGGTTGTGTGCCCCCTTTCGGCCGCCCGATAGTGATCGATAATTGCTGATTCCCTCCAATATCTACCGAAAAGCCATTCAAAGCAACTGCAAAGGGTGAAAGGGTGGCAGAAGCGAGTCCCCCTCACTCTCTTAGTCCTTGATCGACAACTCCTTGACGGGAAGAGGATTAGGAATAATGATTTTTCTTCAATTCTATATCTTTTGTACCTGACCAAGCTTACGAAGTTTACTATTTTTACTATTAGAGTGATTCTCATAAATATTTTCCGTTTGGGTTTAGAAAAAACTAGACTTTTGTAAGTTGATGTGCCATAGATTGGTATGGCACAGCGATTGTTGATAGCGAATCCGGAGAATGCGAGTA
>QNAG01000090.1 GCA_003641415.1 Candidatus Zixiibacteriota bacterium
AAAAGAGTTGATTTTCCAATTCCCGGTTCTCCCCCAATCAGAATTGCTGCCCCGGGTAGTAATTGACCCCCAAGAACACGATCGAACTCGCTTATACCACTGCAATACCCTTGTGCTGATTCTAAACTTATGTCTGGCAAAGCATACTTCTCTACGGACAAGTTCATTCCAATTGCAGATTTGTGTAACGGTCCTTTTTTCTCCTCCACGAGAGTGTTCCATTGTTTACATTCGCGACACTGACCCTGCCAGCGAGGATGTTCAGCACCACACTGGGAGCAAAAATATGCTGTCCTGTTTTTTTTCTGAAGCATCAACGAACCTTGATCGGACCGGTGGCATTGCCGGAGATAAACTGCTGGACTACGGGATCTTTAGATTGTCGAAGTTCGTCTGGACCACCGTCGAACCGGACACATCCTTCATAGAGCATCACTATACGATTAGCTATCTTAAAAGCGGATTTCATATCGTGGGTTACTGAGATCGATGTTACTTCAAGAATCCTAGTGAGGTCAACAATCATATCGTTGATCATATCGGAAGTTATCGGGTCTAACCCGGTGGTCGGTTCATCATACAAGAGTACTTCCGGATTGCCGGCAATCGCTCGCGCCAGACCAACTCTTTTCCGCATTCCGCCAGAAAGTTCAGCTGGACTTTTATCCGCGGCATCAGCCAATCCTACCATTTCAAGCTTTTCAGTGACAATTTTGTCGATTTCTTTGCTGGTGTATTGCTGGGATTCCTTTAGACCAAGACCGACATTTTCAGCAACTGTCATAGAATCAAAAAGAGCCGCAGACTGGAACAACATCCCTATCCGTTTTCGAACTTCAGTCAGTTTGCGTGAATCAAGTTCGCCAAGGTCTTTCCCATCAAACAGCACATGTCCTTGATCTGGTTCCAGAAGACGAATCACGTGCTTAAGCAGAACCGATTTGCCGCAGCCAGACTGGCCAATAACAGTAACTGATTCACCATGAGCGACATCAAGGTTAATTCCGTCTAACACCGGTTTACCGTTGAAGGCTTTGTGCACATTCTGAATCTGTATTAGCGGAGTTGTCATGGATTAAATCCTGAAAAGAATGACAGCAAATATAAAATTAAACACCAGTATTCCAACTGACGAAATTACAACCGAAGTTGTGGTAGCCTTCCCCACCCCTTGAGCGCCACCATGAGTATGAAATCCTTCATAGCAACCCACTAATCCAATTAACATCCCAAATAGTCCGGCCTTGATTAAACCATTGATGAGATCACCCATCTTAAACGAATTACGAAAACCCGCCAAGAAAGTCTCGGAGGATACATCAACACCAATAACACTAACTACCAACCCTCCTATAATGGCAACAAAGTTGGCAAATATTACCAGAAATGGAACCATCACCAGACAGGCCAGAATACGAGGCATGACAAGATACCGGATAGGGCTGATTCCCATAGATTCAAGGGCGTCGATTTGCTCGGTAACTCGCATCGTACCAAGTTCTGCTGTAATACCGGCTCCCACGCGCCCAGCAAACACGATAGCCGAAAGAACAGGTGCCAGTTCTATAACAACCGCCTTGCCAACCGCGTTTCCGATGTAATGCAAAGGCGCCCCAATAAATTTGAATTGATAAGCTGCCTGCCAGGCTGAAACTGCTCCGACAAAAATAGAAACAATGACAATTAGCGGTAGCGACTGCACACCAAGGACATATATCTGATCCACGATAAGGCCGAACGATCGAAAGATACTCTTTAGGGAAACTACAAAGCGGCCAAGCATAATGGCCATACCGCCCAGCTTGACAACAAAACTAACACCTCGACTACCCAATCCTTCAAGTGCTGATGGCATTGTTTTTCCCTTAGAATGGAGTT
The DNA here is from genome assembly GCA_003641415.1 of Candidatus Zixiibacteriota bacterium. Taxonomy (GTDB): domain Bacteria; phylum Zixibacteria; class MSB-5A5; order GN15; family FEB-12; genus B120-G9. The sequence continues at coordinate 1,879 of QNAG01000090.1, forward strand.
TGCATATCATCGCCTCCGACCGGTTCCACATCGGCGGGAACTTCCCGGTAACCTGGCGCTAAGTTCTCGAAACGTGCGAACTCTTTAACAAATGCCAGATGGACAACTCCAGTGGGACCGTTGCGCTGCTTTGAGATAATAATCTCCGCCTTTCCTTCTACCTCATGAAATTTAGGATCGGTTTTCTCAATGTGCGCCATATAGTGCTCCGGGCGATAGATGAACATTACGACATCGGCGTCCTGTTCAATTGCTCCTGACTCGCGCAAATCTGACAACTGTGGCCGTTTCTCTCCCCCTCGCTGCTCTACCTGTCTTGACAATTGTGAGCATGCCAGAACTGGAATTTCCAACTCCTTAGCTAGGGCTTTCAGGTTGCGCGATATACTGGCCATCTCCTGCTGACGGTTCTCAAATCTTCCCGCTCCGTGCATCATCTGAAGATAGTCCACAATGATAAGACCTAAATTAGCCTCAGCCTGAGCTTTAAGACGACGCGACTTAGCTCGAATTTCCAGACTTGACACTGCTGGAGAATCGTCAATAAAAATCGGCGCTTCCGAAAGTGGTCCGCCGGCAATAGTGAGCTTACTCCACTCTTCGTCACGCAATCGACCAGCCCGTAGTTTTTGCTGTGATATTCGTGCACGTCCACATAATGTTCGCAACGCTAATTGCTCTCTCGACATCTCGAGTGAAAAAATGCCCACGCCTTTACCCAACTCTATAGCCACATGCTCGGCGATATTCATAGCCAACGCCGATTTCCCCATTGAAGGTCGCCCGGCAACTATAATAAGCTCACTTTTGTGAAGGCCATTGGTCAGAACGTCAAGTTCATTGTAGCCAGTACGAATGCCTATCAAGCCACTATCGGGAGATTGAAGGTTCTCTATTTCGGCGAATGTTGATGGAATAAGCTCTTTGATTGATACAAAGCCTTTACGAAGTCGATTCTCAGAAATAGCGAAGATGTTCTTCTCAGCCAGATCGAGAAGATTAGCTACACTATCATCGAGAGCATAGCAACTTTGGCTGATCTCGTTGGAGGTGTGAATGAGTCGCCGAAGTAAGTACTTGTCTAAAATGATTTCAGCGTGCTTATCAACATTTGAAGAAGAAGCAACATATTCCGCCAGGTCGACCAAATAAACCCGCCCGCCAATTTTATCGAGGTTGCCATCAACAAGAAGTTCGTTGGCAACTGTTGTGATATCACTTGGTTCGTGCTTTTTGAACAGCCTTAGCATGGCGCGAAAAATTATCCGGTGCTTATCGATATAAAACACATGGTCATCTTCAAACACTTCAATAACATTATAAATCACCTGCTCGTCCCTGAGAATCGAACCCAGCACAGACTTCTCTGCATCCAGATTATGAGGAGGTAAGATATCCTGTTGCTTTTTATCGTTCCGGGTTCTATAGACCATAGTTCTAAAGTATTCTCCTATTGGTCTTTCTGTAAACGCGCCATTATCATCTGCATGTCTTCCCAGGTGTCCCGCTTGTATTTAGGAAACCGAAGCAGTGCCGCCGGATGATAGGTAACTACCAAAGGTACTCCCTCAACTTCGTGCCATTTTCCACGCAGCCGTCCCAAAGGCGTTTTTGTATTCAGCATCGCTTGAGCGGCAATGCGACCCAAAGCACATAGTACTTTTGGTCTAATAAGTCGAATCTGTTCTTTAAGATAAGGGAAACACTTCTCCATTTCATCCGGTTGTGGATCGCGGTTACCCGGAGGTCGGCACTTGAGAATGTTGGCAATGTATACTTGTTCCCGTGACATTTTCATAGCTACTAAAATTTTATCCAAAAGCTGCCCTGCCCGACCTACAAACGGTTCTCCACGAAGATCTTCATCACGACCAGGAGCTTCTCCTACAAACATCAGGTCGGCTTCCGGATTTCCGGCACCATACACGAAATTCGTACGAGATTGCGCCAGAGGACACAGTTGGCAATCGCTAATATCCTTGTAGTGCATCTCGAGAGATTCGTATTGTGGTGGACCAAGGGTCGGTCCTGTTCCGATGAACATATCTACTACCTCTGAATCTGAATCAAGATTAGTCACTGTTGGCGCCTCTTTACCTGTTTCTTCTGCTGCAAGAGCCTCCGGGTTAATGATCATTTCCCCCAATCCAAGTTCTGCTTGAGCCTTCAGAGCTCTCCGCAGCATTTCGTTCAGATTACCAGACTCATACTTCATTTACATTTAAGTTAAAGCATTTTGCCTATGAGTTCAAGCAACCTGTGAGCAATTTCTTCCTTTGAAGCGAGTGGCCACTTAACCGGTTTGCTCCGAGGGGCGATAACAGTAACTCGATTGGTGTCAGTACCGAACCCAGAATCAGAACCTGGCTGGTTAAGAACAATCAGGTCAAGATTCTTTTCCTTTAATTTTCGTCGAGCGTTGGCAATGGCATCGTTTGTCTCAAGAGCAAACCCAACCACAATTTGCCCCTTCCGTCGGGACAAAGTTACTTCTTTGAGAATATCCTCGGTTGGTTCCAATTCTAGAGTCAATTCACCTGCTGTTCTCTTGATCTTTGAGGACATTACTTCGTGAGGCCGGTAGTCTGACGGAGCAGCTGCCATAATAAGGCAGTCAGCTTCTGCAAAATGAACTTTTACAGCCTCCCTCATGTCATTAGTAGTTTCAACCGCTATCAGATTAATTCCGTTTGGTATAGTCAACACTGTCGGTCCAGATATAAGAATAACCTTAGCTCCCAAAGCACGTGCTTGTTCAGCCAGTGCATACCCCATCTTTCCAGAGGAGTGATTCGAAATATATCTGACTGGATCAATGGCTTCCTGCGTAGGGCCGGCAGTGACTACAATCGATTTACCTTCTAACGCTTTTTTTTTTGCTTAGAATTAAAGAACAACTCGATTGCCTTGAAGATAGTCTCCGGTTCAGCCATCCGTCCCACCCCGCGTTGGTCGCACGCCATCTCGCCTTCCTCCGGACCAACCACCTGATAGCCAATATCCTGAAGAGTCTTATAATTACGTTGAGTTATCGGGTTGGACCACATATATGGATTCATAGCCGGCGCTATCAGGATTTGCTGTTGCGTGGCGCACATGATTGTAGACAGAAGATCATCACAAATACCGGATGAAACTTTTCCCAGAAAATTAGCAGTTGCTGGAGCCACCACAATCAGATCAGGCCACTTGGCCAAATCTATATGACGTGTGCCAACAAACGATTTCTGGTCGAACATCTCCACCGCTACCGGATGTTCTGAAACTGTTTCCAATGTTAAGGGGGTAATAAATTCGGTAGCAGCGCGGGTCATCACTATACGAACTTCTACATTTTGCTTCTTAAGCGCACGAATCAGATAAGGAACTTTATAGCAAGAAATTCCGCCTGTAAGTCCAATTAGGATTTTTTTCTCTTTGAGAGACATCAACCTTCAGTTAACCCGCATTGATTGTGCACCAGAGTGGTCAACCAGTTCCAGAAGATCAAGATCAGCAATATCTTCAAAAATCACAGACGAAGCAATCAATTTAACTTGTTCAAGATCGACCGCTCGTGGTCCAAACACGGTCACTCTTTCCAGTACTAATTCCAGTTGTTCGGCATCAATAAGAGACAGATGCACAAGCTTGAGAAGAAAACCGTAAGCTTCTGAAGACAATTGGATTCGTTCAGCCTGAGTAAGAATACGTACCGAAGAGCCACTGGTTGGAAATTGGGAGAAAAACTGCTCTGGAGCGTTGTCAGACCTTTGCATTAGCCATGAGTAGGCAGACGCTATCTCTTCCTCGGAATACCCTTCAGCCTCCAGGGTCATAGAGACTTCCTCCGAACTCATAAGCGATGCCCCATTACCCTGCATAAAATCTATTAAAACAACAACTATTTCCAATACTCGATTACGCATGTTGTAATCCCTTTAGGTTGCGTATTCAATGATGAAGATAATACAACCGAACATTTTATGCAAGCTCCTATTTGTGGTAATCATCATAAGAAACGCTCATCAGCGCGATGACCTTTGGCTTTCTGAGCTTTACCTTCCAGCCACCCAATCCGGATATCGGTAATATCTTCAAATGGTGGTACATATGGTTTAATATCTAACAAGGGTGTACCTTCTACCATATCTACATTACTAATCCAAAGCACATTCTCTTCGATTCTATCCAGACGTACAATTGACAGGCCAATCGAGCATGGCCGATGTGGCGCCCTGGTAGCGAACAGCCCACGCGGCTTATCGTCAAGAAATGGTGTCACGGTTAGCTTGAAACCTTTTGTTAAGTGCATGAAATACAGCAGGATAATGTGTGAAAAGCCATCAAGGTCAGTCAGTCCTGCTATGTATTCCGGAAACAATTCAATTGTACCCCGAGTTCCGCTAGAACTTTTTGGCTGTATCGGAACACCTTTCGGTTCCTTGAATGGTGTATGAATTACACCAATTGGGTTTAGCTCGATCTTCTTCATAACACAAAAATTACGATATTGTTAGATCAATGCCAAGTCAAACCTTAGAGTAATTTAAACCATAATACAAGATATTGTCAAATTACAAGCAACAGATGCAGGAGTAGTTACGGACAGTTCGCAGGAGGAGAACCACCGCTAAAAAGATAAGCCACAAGATATGTCAAATCGTCAATTGTAATTGTTTCGGAAGCATCCCCTTTGACATTACCCTCTGCTGGACATGATATAGGATCACCACCAATAAAAAGATACGCTACTAAACGGGTCAGGTCACCAACGTTGATCTGATCGTCAGCATCACCATCTACATTTCCGCGTGATCCCCGGCAACAGCAAGCATCACCAATACCATCGCCATCAGTATCATACTGGTCTGGATTGGCAGTATCGGGGCAGTTGTCCACCAAGCACACATTCATCGGATAGCCGAGGTTGCCAAAGCCGTCACCATCAGTGTCGGTGCACTCATCACAAGCATCTCCTATCCCATCAGCGTCTGTATCTGTCTGGAGAGGGTTAGCAATGGTCGGGCAATTGTCATTCGGGCAAAGGTTACTGGGAAATCCGGGATCACCAGCCCCATCACTATCGGAGTCAGTACATGTATCACACTCATCGCCTGCACCGTCTTCGTCAAAATCTGCTTGATCCGGATTGTAATTATCCGGGCAGTTGTCATCCCAGTTCGGCAAACCATCGCTGTCGGGATCGTTAAGGAGAACCGTCACCTCAAAATTGCAGGTGTCAGCATTGTCGGCCAGATCGAATGCTATTATCTCAACTGGTGTTGTACCTATATCGAAAAAGCTACCAGACAAAGGGTTTGACATAATCTGGACTATAGAGCAGTTCTCGTCCGCAAGTAGCGGAAAACTTACGAAAGATCCATAGTATCCGGAATCGTTGAATATCTCAATGTTCTCAGGGCACTGAAGTAAAGGAGGTTCTATATCATTAACGATGATTTCAAACCAGCCAGTATCTGCATTTCCTGAAGCATCAACCGCAATTACTTCAATTGTTGATTCACCGACAGAGAAAGCGCTACCTGATAGTGGTTCCGTCATTACTGTGATACCTGAACAATTGTCAGTAGCATTTACATCAAATTCGACTTGAGCATAGCAATGGCCGCTGTCATTGCCAACAACTATGCTATCCGGTAGATTCAGAACAGGGGGTTCTGTATCGTTGACAGTCACATTGAAAGAACATGAGTCAACGTTGCCGGAAGAGTCGATAGCTACACAAATTACCTCGGTTATCCCGATTTCAAAGAAACTCCCCGAAGGAGGGCTGGTTATTTTCGTAACACCGGCACAGTTGTCTCCGGCATCAATAACGAAAGAGACATGTGAGCCACATTGGTTCGGTTCGGTATTTAGCACGGTATCAGTCGGACACTCTACAACAGGGGCGGTAGTATCGTTGACAGTCACAGTGAAGTCACAAGTGTCAGTGTGTCCTGCTCTGTCAACTGCAATACATATCACCGGGTTGGAGCCAATATCAAAGGTAGAGCCCGAAGGGGGATTACAGGAAATAGTTGCACCAGGGAAATCATCCTCAACTGACGCTGTAAACTCCACAATAGCGCTACACTGGTCAGGAGTGTTTTCAGTAATTATGTCGCTTGGGCAAATCGCTACTGGAGGAATAGTATCGAGTTCAATTAACAGTATTCCTCCATTGTAGTAGTCTGTGGCACGAATTGTCCCCTCTCCTTCTAAGCACAAGTTTGGAGAACCACAATAGGTAGGGAAAGAAGAATCAGCTGTGATAATTGTCTCTGTCCCGCCGTTCCAGTCATAGACATCATCAGAAAAGTATAGGGTGTATCCATCTCGCGACGATATCGTGTTGTCACCGCAATCATACCACACAAACCGTACTGGCAAAAACTGACCAATCAAGGCGGAATAATTCGCGACCTGGAAATGCAATTCTGCCAACACTCCGTTACTCTCAGCCCAACAAATCGGGTGGTAAGGACCATTGTTGATATCAGCCATCGCCACCAGACGGATGCAATAATCATCGGATGACCGCCAGGTGAAATATTCCCAACCACAATCTGATATAAGCTGCCCTATAGTAGCCGATTGAAAAACGAGAGATGTGTCCAAACTGAAAAGCAGATCAAAACCACCCAGTTCTATTGAGGATGGATTCTCGAGACTTATCTGAAAAGACACTGTCTGACCGGGAACACCGCAGGGAATCCGTTCTACTTTTACTCCAGTATCAGCGTGGATAAAATCCGTCCCCATAAGAGAGAGAGTAATGATAAGATAAATCAGCAGTTTCTTCATATTCGGCATCCACAGAGGTTTGGTATCAGTATCGGAAATAGCCAAATTTTCTAAAACGTAAAAAAGCCAATATACCGATTTGCACTTTCTTATATATAATTTAGCGGTTGCTAACTCCGATTTCAAATAGTTTTGATGCTTATGACTTTTGGATGTGAAAAAACCTCACGATTTCACATCACCCATTCGCAAAGTTGCGCCGCAAGGATAGCTGCCGGGTTGCCGATTGCATAGCCAAGCAACGCCATCAGGATTGAAACCGGCACCAGCACCGGATTATGATAGGCCGCCACGATTGGCGCTGAAGCCGCCCCACCGATATTGGCTGCTGAAGCAATTGCAGCCGTGTGGACATCGACCCTGAATATCCGTGCTGCCGCTACCAAGAAACCGCCATGAATGAATATCCAGATATAGGCACCCAGCAGGAACCAGAACACCGATGAATCGAGATTTGACAAATCCGCCTTGGCTCCCATTCGAGCTACAAACAAATATACAAGCGCCATTGCCAGCGCATGGGAACTGGGAATCTTGCTAGCGCGAGTGAATGACAACGCCACACCAAAGAAAGTTACTAATAAAATCTTGTAAGTATTAGTTGAGAAGACAGGAGGTAAGGGTTTGATATAACCTGCGATCCACGTCGCCAATGCCGTGACAGCAAATCCGATAAAGATTAAATAAAGGAAGTGCCGCATAGCTACCGCACCCTTATCAGTCGTCAGCTCGGAGGCCGCTTTCTTAAGCGTCTCAACTCGCTCTTTGGGCATTTTCGTGAATTTGTTAAACCAACCAGCAAGATTCTTCGATCCCAACATAATCGGCAGCCAGATAAGGTAAACAGCATTATCTGCGATTACTGCATAACCGAAATCAAGTGAACTTTCATCGAGGTTGATAGCGTTACCAACCGCCAGCATATTTCCCGTCCCGCCAATCCAGCTTCCAGCCAACGCTCCAAACCCTTTCCATGCCTCCGGTCCCAGTCCGTGTTTCACTAACATTAACCCAATTGGGGCACCTATCACCACTCCTAACGTTCCCAACAACATGACAAATATCCCTTTCCCCATCACGCGGATCGTAGCCATGATATCTACTTCCAACAGCATGATGGTCAGGAACATGGGCAATACGTTGGCGCCCATGAAATCATAGACCGGCGATTTATTTGGGATGATACCGTTGTTGGATAGCACAACAGGGAGGAGATAGATGAAAATCAGGGGTGGGAAGTAATTAAAAAACTTCCACTCGGTTTTCTTTTCCAAGAAGAAAAAGAACGATGTTACAGCCGCCAAGGCAGCTATGATTCCGGCGGGGGACGAGATTAACGTATCGGGCATAAGTTCACTTTCATTCGTATAGTATTCGTGCCTTCTTCGCGTGGCGGCGAGCCTTGTGTCCGCTGTCCTTTGACTCCTCTCATAGGCATTGCCTGGTTGAATGACGAGTGCCGGGAAACAAGCCACATTCTACGCAAGAAACAACTAGCACAGAATGTATGCTGTCACTGCCGGCAAAACAAGAAACATTGTCAGATCACAAAAGTCCCTTGCGCCTTTCCCCATGCATCAGTAACTTGTGGCTGATAGTAAAACAGGCTATGCCTGTGCCGGAGTGGTGGAATTGGTAGACACCAGGGACTTAAAATCCCTTGGTCTGTAAAG
>QNAG01000091.1 GCA_003641415.1 Candidatus Zixiibacteriota bacterium
ATGAGGGAATCTATATATTTGCCGTTGAGTTCCGCCAGAAAGTAAATACTGTCGGTTTCGGGGGAAGTTGTAAAAAGATAAGAGTAGTTGGCATCGACGATGAATACCTCGCTTAGAGAATCAACAACACGTAATTCTTCTAATATGCTTGCTACCTGGATATACGCCGAGAAATCATCGAGAGCGAGCCGGTGCAGGGTCTCAGGGTCAATGGAAATAGCTGCAATTCCTGCGACAGCAGATAATCGCCGACTGAGCTGGGTGTCAAGAAGTTGCTCTGTGCGAGAATAGAAAATCCACCATGCGATATTGACCAAAATAATCAATACAACGACAAAAAGAGCGGCAATAAGCAATTTCTTCGAGTCACCAAACATGATGTTAGTATGTTAACCGAAGGCGACTCGGTCAACTTTAACAGTGTGAATGATAACGTTCAGAAAGTGCCTGATAATAAATTGAAAAACATAACTTGCTTTTTTGTGCTCGTCTTACAATAGCTACGAACTTTGATTTTGAGCAATAGACAATCGGTCGCCTTTTTCTAAAGATAAGATTTCTTTTGTCTTACAAAAATAATCTGTGTATCTTAATTCCATGCTGGAAGAAATCGCTAATATTGCTCGTAACTGTCAAAGGTGTGTAGTACTGACAGGGGCTGGTATTTCCGCTGAATCAGGAGTCCCTACTTTTCGCGGTAAGGATGGTCTGTGGGGGAAATTCAAACCGGAAGAACTGGCTACAATGGATGCTTTTCTCGCCAATCCGAAAGTTGTCTGGGAATGGTATAACTGGCGCAGGCAGATAATTGGAGAGGTAAAACCAAACCCCGGCCATTATGCACTGTGTGAACTGGAAGAAATGTTTACCAATTTTACCCTGGTTACTCAGAATGTAGACGGCTTACACCGGGTGGCTGGCAGCCGCAATATCCTTGAATTACACGGCAATATCAACCTGAACAAATGTGTGGAGTGCTCCCAGAAATATCCGGATGACCTTGAGATTAACCCTGACGATATCCCCGGTTGTCCGAATTGTGGCGGTCAAATTCGCCCCGATGTAGTCTGGTTCGGGGAAATGCTTGATGCGACGATTATCAGCCAGGCATTCGATAAATCAGCGAAAGCAGATTTGTTCTTCTCAATCGGTACCTCTACGCTGGTGCATCCGGCAGCATCGTTGCCGCTGGAGGCAAAACGCTCTGGAGCTACGTTGGTGGAGATCAATATTGAAGCTACTCCTCTTACCACTCTGGCAGACTTCCACATCGCCGAGCTATCCGGTGTATTTCTCCCTAACCTGCTTGAGAGGATCAAGTCGATATCAGCCTGAGTAGAACCGGAAACAATCCGATATAGTTACTGTATAATAGACAATAGGAAATCGATGAGACCAATACTTAAATATGTATTCGTTTTTGCTGTTCTACTGACAGCGCTGTCGGCCGGATGTGTCTATTACAACACCTTCTACAATGCTCGAAAAGCATTTAATGATGCTGAAGGGGCGCGTAAACAAAGCAAATACGGCAGTCCTCAAATCAAACAATCGCAATACAAGAGAGCTATTGAAAAATCGCTTAAGGTTATAGAAAACTACCCCAACTCCAAGTATTACGATGATGCTCTTTATGTACTCGGAGTATCTTATTTCTGGACCAAACAATACGGCAAGGCGGAAAGGCGTTTTCGGGAAATAATAGCCAACTACGAAGACTCCAAATACCTCAAGGATTCTCGCTTATATCTGGCTAAAGCCAAATTGGAACAAGGAGATATTGAGGAAGCGATGGTTGCTTTTGAAGAATTGTTGAATGAAGATATAGATCGTAACTTCAAGGCTGAGGCTGCGCTGGCGCTGGGGATGTTCAATTTTGATAATCATCAGTATAAAGATGCGGAACGTTTTTTTCTTCTTATCAGGGATTCATTAGGTACTAATAATGAAAAGAAAGTAGCTCAGAGATACATTGCTGACGGTAATTTCGAGCTATTCCAATTCGAAGATGCCCGCGGAGCGTATCTTCAAATTCTGGGTATGGAACCTGATCTTAAAGAACGCTATTATGCTCTTTTCAGAGCTGTTAACTGTTCTTACTTTATGTTACAGATAGATGAGGGCATGGATTATCTGAAAACGCTGATGGATGACGAAAAATATTATGACTCACTTAACGTTCTCAGGTTATTAATGGCGGAAGGATTCGAATGGGATGGTGATATTGAGCAGGCTGAAATAACATACCGCAAGATAGTCTCAGAAGCCCGAATGAAGTCTGTTATCCAGGAAGCTCAATATAATCTTGGCTTAATCTATCAATATGAATATGACCAACTATCAGAAGCTAAGGAATTCTATGACGAAGCGGTTACTCTGGGGAAGAGCACAGATGTTGGTCAGATGGCTTTACAACGATCTTCCAACATAGGCAAACTAGAGGAATACGCTCGTACCATTGAAACAGATACCATAACTACTAAGGAAGCGATAGATGAAGCGGCTTTCATACAATATCAACTTTCTGAGCTATTATGGTTCGACTTGAACAAACCGGATACGGCAATTCTCGAAATGCAGTATCTTATAGATTCCTTCTCTACCGCTTATGTAGCTCCCAAAGCGATGATCTCGTTGTCGCAAATGATTCGCGAGCACCAATCTGATTCAATCGCCGCAGACTCGATTCTATACTCCATGCTGGAACGTTACCCAACTTCCGACTATATCCCTGAAGCGCTGGAAGTTCTTTCTCTGACTGGAACCGCCGCCGATACCGGTCACGCCGCCGCTTTCTTAAAAAAGGCGGAGTCTTTTCTTGTTGATGAACAAAACATCGACTCAGCTCGGGCTTACTACCAAATTATTGTAGATCGTTTTGAAGACTCTGAACACTATCTCCCTGCTCGTTTTGCCTTAATCTGGTTGACCGAGATGTATGAAAACCCTGGTGATTCATCAGTCTACTTCGCCTATGTAGAATTTGCTGATTCTTTTCCGGGTACCGAATTAGCGTCCGAAGCTATAGCGAGAACACACTACAGTCCAAGCAGGAAGGTTCAACCAGTTGAGGGTGAAGGGGATAGCGTAAGCATCGGTAATATCGACATCGTATCTGGTGAGGTTTATGAAGGGGATTCGCTGGTGGGCTATGTTGATCCTGAAAGAGCTATATATGTTGATCCCGATGGTGGATTAGCTCTAAATCTTCCGGCAAAGGTCAAAGTCACTGAGACTCGGGAACCATTCGAGTATCCCACCGAGGCGTATGGATCAGAATGGGAGGGCGAGCTTGCTTTCCAAATCAAGCTTGATTTCTCCGGCGAGGTTATTGATCTTGTGCAAAAAGTATGGTCGCCAATCGAGGAAATCAACATTAGAGCCGAGGAAGCCATGCGATCAATGGTCTTTGATGCACAGTTGATTGACCCCGCAGCGCTCAATTCATGGTGGATGTACAAGATGAGAATAACCCGGCCGAGTCACCTGAAATGATTAAACCCGCATGTTGTGACACATTTGTCGTAAAGAAAAAGAAACTGGGCGTTGAGTACTTTTCCTTAACTTTTGGTCCGTTTTCAAAAATCAGGGCATGCCGACCGGGTCATTTTATTCAACTCAAACTTCCCGATTCTCAAGTTTTCTTCCGACGTCCCATGTCTGTGGCTGGAGTCATTCCGCAAAACAGTGAAATGGAAATTGTACTCAAGGTGGTTGGTCGAGGGACTTCTTCCATGAGCCGGTTGAAAAAAGGTGACCCGGTAAATATCCTTGGTCCCCTGGGAATACCGTTCAAACTCCCTCACCGAAACGAGTCAGCAGTTCTAGTCGCTGGAGGAGTAGGGGTACCCCCTTTGCTGTTTCTGGCTGAGACCATGATTTCCAAAGGTTTTGATCCAGAGAAAATCCTTTTCTACTATGGTGGTAGAACTTCCGCAGATATCATTTTGCGCTCCCGAATCAAAAGTTTGGGCGTTCGTTTTTCCCCGGTTACTGAAGATGGTTCTTATGGAATAGAAGGAATAGTTACGGAACCTCTTGAGAAAATGCTTAATGGAGCGAAAGGTGAGAAACTGCGCCTTTATGCTTGCGGTCCGGAGGGAATGCTTAAGGCGATTAACAATCTTGGTTTAAAATATGGAGTTGACGGACAAATTTCGCTGGAGGCGCTTATGCCATGTGGTATTGGTGTGTGCCTGGGGTGTGTCGTACCTCTAACTGAAGGGGGTCACGCTCGGGTGTGCACCGAAGGTCCTGTATTCGATATTGGCAAGGTGGCACTATGACACCGGACTTGAAAGTGACCATCGCCGGAGTGGAATTCGCCAATCCTATCATGACCGCCTCCGGATGCTGTGGTTATGGTGAAGAATTGGCTCAGATGTTTCCACTGAAGAAACTGGGCGCTCTCGTGACCAAATCTATAACCCAAGAGCCACGCTTGGGACATCCACCACCTCGCACTGCGGAAACTTCCTCTGGGATGTTGAACGCTATCGGGCTGGCTAATGTTGGAGTTGACCAATTTATCGTGGATAAGATGCCTTTCCTCAGATCAAGCGGAACGAGAATAATTGTCAATGTCGCCGGATCGTCATTGAAGGAGTACGTGGAAGTTTGTGCTCGTCTTAATGACTGTGAAGGTGTGGATATGGTGGAACTCAATATCAGTTGCCCGAATGTAGATGAGGGCGGTATGGAGTTTGGCTCGGATCCTCGGTTGACCGAAAAAGTTGTGAGCGCTGCCAGAAAGGTCTTCTCTCGCCCACTTATTGCCAAGTTGTCACCCAATGTGACCAGTATTGAAAAAATCGCTCAGGCGGCAGAACAGGGTGGGGCAGATGCCCTTTCGTTAATTAACTCGCTGGTTGGTACTGCAATAGATATTAATACATGGCGTCCCCGATTGACTAACAATCGTGGTGGTCTAACGGGGCCAGCCATCAAGCCCGTAGCGCTGGCCAAGGTTGATGCCGTTTTCAATTGTTGCCGTTTGCCGATCATTGGTATTGGCGGCATATCCTGTGTCGAAGACGTAGTTGAATTCATCCTGTGTGGCGCTACGGCTGTGGAAATTGGAACAGCCTTGTTTGTAGAACCGACTGTTCCGGTCACTATTGTGGATGGTCTAAAGAAATATCTTAAGCGTAAAAAACTATCCTCCATCACTGATCTTCTGGGAAAAGTAAGGAAATACTGATGAATGCACTTGATAAACTACTTAAAGCTCAATCGCAAAACAACTCTTTGATTTGCCTGGGTCTGGACCTTGATCCCAAACGTATGCCTCAGGAGTACACCAAAGACACTAAAGGAATGTTTGACTTTGCTCTCCAGATAATTGAGGCTACAGCTGATATCGTATGTGCCTACAAACCTAATCTGGCTTTTTTTGAATCGTTTGGTCATGATGGTATTTCTCTTCTGCGAATGATAATCGATCGCATTCCCGATAATGTTCCTGTGATTGTAGATGCCAAGCGTGGTGATATCGGTAATACGGCGGCACACTACGCCAAGGCAATTTTTGATGGACTCAAAGCGGATTGGGTCACGCTTAATCCCTATATGGGTTACGACTCCCTTCGACCGTTTCTGGAATATAAAAATAATGGCTCTTTTATCTTATGCCTGACATCGAATTCAGGATCGAGAGATTTTCAGGTACTTGAGGTTGATAGTAAACCTCTTTATCTTATTGTGGCGGAAAAAGTAGCTTATTGGAACAAGTTAGACAATTGTGGGCTGGTTGTCGGAGCCACAGCTCCCGAACAGCTTATCAAAATTAGAGAGATAGCGGGGGATATGCCTTTGCTTATTCCGGGTGTTGGGGCACAGGGGGGGTCATTGGAGCAAGCCGCTCTCAATGGTACTGTTAACTTCACCAAGCCAGCCGTTATCAATGTCTCTCGTTCAGTGCTATACGCCTCCAGCAAAGAAGACTTCGCCACTAAAGCCAGAGGTGAATTGAACAAGCTAAATGCAACTATCAAACGTATTAGAGCCGAAAACGATCCGGAACAAGCTAAGACTTCAGAAATAGAAAACAAGCCCGACAATGATGGCGAAACTGAATCTGAACATCATGAATCAACGACAGAACAGCAATCTCCACCGGCAATAGATTCGTAAAAGCAGCGAGCACGAAGTCGGGAGCTGTTATTCAAATTCAAACAGTAGCAACGAGTAGATCAACCCGGCATGAAAGCGACCATTCAGAAAATAGTGATCACGCAGGGTAGCATCTCTTTTGAATCCCAGGCTCTCAAGTAATTTGATAGCCCCCTCATTGAATTCTGCCGTCTGTGCGTATACCTTGTTAAGGCCGCATTGTTTGAAAAGGTAACGACACATCAAATGCATAGCAGCTTTGCCATACCCTTTTTTTTGTTCATCAGGATCAACTATCAAACCCAGCTCAGTAGAGCGGTTAAGCTGGTTGAGATTAAAAAATGAAGCTTTGCCAATTAAAATGTTATCTTCTTTACGAACAACAGCAAAATCTTGGCTATCCTGTCTGGTATTACTTTCGGAAAATCTCTCAGCAGCTTGATCGGGAGTAATTAAGCGTGACACATGACAACCCAGTGACTGTGGTTCAGACAGCAAACTCCATTGCTGGATATTTGTCATATCATTGGCTGTTGCAGCTCGCAGATAGATTTTATCCCCGATCAATGATGGCGCAGTGGGAAAGGTCTTCTTCTTTTTGTTTTCAGCCATAGGTCAGGTCTCCGCTTCTACATGTTTATCAATGAAAGGTTAATCTTCCTTTGACTGATTCAATATTATTGCTTGCCGATGAAAGAGGAAACTAAAAAACCAGACAGAAAAAAGCCTGAAAACTTTTTCATTTAAATTCGGTTACTTGTCACTAAAGTGATATTTCGAGCGTGAGACAGATGTACGGATTTTCTTGCATTCAACAATTGGCTGTTTACTAAACAAAGCTCATGACCTGATAGATCTTTTCTTGTATATTCCAAACATGGCATTGTACATTTTCTCGGATGCTCACCTTGGTTGCGGTACTCCTGAGGAGGAGAGGCTCAAAATTGACAAGATTACCGCCCTGTTCGACCGGGTCAAATCTGATGGTGAACGCTTGGTGATATTAGGCGATCTCTTCGACTTCTGGTTTGAGTACCGCCATGCAATCCCCAAAGAGCACCATGATGTTTTATTCATGCTTAGCGATCTTGTAAAAAATGGAATTACAGTAGATTATGTAAGCGGCAATCACGATTTCTGGATGGATGATTTCTTCGAGAAACAGATGCAAGTGAATGTTTACCGCGACATATTTGATCTATCGTTTGAGGGACAACACCTGCATCTGATTCATGGCGATGGTCTGGCAAAGGCTGACCGCGGCTATCGCTTTTTGAAGAGAATTCTCCGCAACCGTCTAAATATCTGGCTCTATCGCAGACTGCCACCCGACTGGGCTATGCCTTTGGCGAAAAAAGTTTCGGGGTCGTCTCGACGTTACACAGCGCGCCGTGATCATGTATTTGCCGAAGACTATGAGAAGTACGCGCAAACCAAGCTACAAAACGGATTCGATGTTGTAGCTATCGCCCATTTACACATTCCGGTCATTAAAAAGTTTGACAACGGCATCTATGTAAACACCGGTGATTTCATCAATCATTTCAGTTATGTCAGGTTAGCCGACAGAAAAGTAACTCTGGAGTTTCTAAAGTAGCGATTAACAACCAGACAGGTCGGGGGATATTGCTGGTTTCACATGATCGGACCCTAATCAACAATCTGGCTGACCGCACGATCTATCTGTCTCGCAACGGCATATTTCAGACCGAGGGTGGGTTTTCCGATGCCTGGTCGCTGGCCGGGATGGATTTCGCCTCCAAGCAAAAACAGGCTCGTGTGATTCGCAACAAGATAGGCAGTCTTCAGGAAGAAATGCGGCGCAAGATGAATTGGGCGGCGCAGAAAGAGAAGACGAAAATCGGAGGTAAGAGAGAAAAAGCGCATATCAGTCGACTGGCCGCCAAGCTGGCTACACGCGCTAAAGCTGCCCAACTCAAGGCTCAGAAGCAGATTGAACACCTGAAACAGGTTAAGCCGTTTGTCCCGAAAAAACTGGTTATGCGCCTGCCTGAGTATGATGTACGGAACCGCGAGGTTTTTTCACTAAAGGCAGTATCATTCTCTTATGCAGACACTCAATCAGAACACAGCCACGGCCTTATAGAAAAAGTTGACCTGACGGCATCGACCAATGATAAATTGTGCCTGATGGGTGCCAACGGGGCGGGCAAATCGACTTTGCTGGCTCTTATCCTGGGACGATTAAAGCCACTTAGCGGCACTTGGCGAATCAATAACGCCGTGAGACTGCGCCATCTCCCGCAGGGACTGGCCGGGTTCTTTGAACAGCCCACCCTGCTTGACAATTTCCGCGATACCGGCTGTGATGAAACCACCGTTCGTTACCATCTAGGCGCAGCGTTGCTGCGAGGGGACAAGGTTTGTGAACCAGTTGCTAACTTCTCCTACGGCGAGCTGGTGCGTGCAGCGATTGTCAAATGTATCCTCCAGAAGGCGGAGTTCCTGCTGTTGGATGAGCCGACTTCACACCTGGATATTGAGTCAATTGAGGTGCTGGAACAACTATTAATAAACTTCCCGGGTGGGTTTGTAATAATCAGCCATGACCGTTCATTTGTCGAAAACGTCTCGGATAAACTATATTCACTGGATGATGGGATATTAAAGTTGGTATAAGGGAGAGGAAAGATGTCTCAACCTGCTCATCACAATCCCACCATAAATGGCTTTTTGGAAAAGCCCAATAACGAGTCTATCACTGGAGGATAAGGTAAACTCTGCACCTATATCTTTTTCAACCACTGAAGACTGAGATTCCCCGGATTATTTCGAGTTTTGTTACTCTTCCTCAGCCGGCGTCATCCCCAGCGCCTGCTGGACCTTGGTCTCAACTTCGGCGTAGACCTCGGGGTTGGACTCAAGGAAATTGCGGGCGTTCTCGCGGCCCTGACCCAGTCGGTCGGAGCCATATGAGAACCACGAACCGGATTTATCAATAATGCCATTATTAACCGCCATATCGAGTAACTCCCCGGTGCGGGAAACGCCTTTGCCGTAAATAATATCAAACTCCGCCTCCCGAAACGGCGGGGCAACCTTGTTTTTAACCACGCGCACACGAGTGCGTGAACCGATAACTTCCTGGTTATCCTTGATAGTGGCGATTTTGCGGATGTCCAGCCGAACAGTGGAATAAAACTTCAGCGCGTTACCGCCGGTGGTTGTCTCCGGGTTACCGAACATGATTCCGATCTTCATGCGAATCTGGTTGATGAATATCACCGATGTCTTTGACTTGGAAATGACAGCGGTCAGTTTCCGAAGCGCCTGTGACATCAACCGTGCCTGAAGCCCCATGTGGGCGTCGCCCATCTCGCCCTCAATCTCTGCCCGGGGTGTCAGGGCAGCCACCGAGTCAATCACGACAATATCAACAGCGCTTGAGCGTACAAGCGTTTCGCAGATGTCCAGAGCCTGTTCACCGGTATCGGGTTGCGATACCAGGAGATCATCGGTGTTCACACCCAGCGCCCTGGCATAGGTAGCATCGAGAGCATGCTCGGCATCTATAAAAGCCGCCTCCCCACCTGCTTTCTGTGCCTCTGCAATCATGTGCAACGCAAGGGTCGTCTTGCCCGATGATTCCGGTCCATAAACTTCAGTGACCCGTCCCCGCGGAATGCCACCCACGCCTAATGCATGGTCAAGTCCCAGTGATCCGGTCGGGATGACATCGATTTCCAGCACAGTGCTGTCGCCCAAACGCATGATAGACCCTTTTCCAAACGAGCGCTCAATCTGAGTCAAGGCTGCCTCGAGAGCTTTTTTACGATCAGGAATTGTGGAGGTTGTCATCTTTGACTTGCCTTTCATATGTCGAGTCCTTCTTGTTCGATATCTCCCATTAAGATAACTAATCAATCCTGACAGAATATATCACATTCTTAATAACATCAAAATAAATTAGTCCACTGACAGGGGCTGTCAGTGAAAATATGTCAAGCGGCGGGCCTTGTGTCCGCCGGTAGATTGCTGGGAGACAAGCCCCCAGCCTACGCGTGATAGGAATGGGTGCGGCACAGCCGCTGGGAGACAAGCCCTCAGCCTACGCGCGGGATAATAGTGTGATCAAGTCGTCCGAAGTTTTAGAGGGTAAGATTGGTTTCCTCTAACCTCA
>QNAG01000092.1 GCA_003641415.1 Candidatus Zixiibacteriota bacterium
CTATCGACATAATCGGGGATACCATTGGCAGGAAAATTATCGACATCCGCAAGGTATACGGCATCATCACCGACGGTTGAATAGTGAACTTTGAAGAAGCCACCCGGCGTGTCATAGGTTTGTTCATCTGTGAGCGGGGGGCGGGCAAAAACCTGAACCCCCAGTGCTTTCATCAGGCCGTCATCGAGTTTATCGCGGTTGAGCATGAAATCGGCAATGGCTGATGTACCACACTTAATTGGGACCGGCTTGCCATTTTCGTCAGTCAGTACCTGCCCCGGGCGTTCATCGAGCTGACCAGTGACATACATGAAGTTCTCAATAATCTCGCGCTGACGCTCCGGAGAGATGGCGTTGACTGATGCAACCCAAATCAAGCTTATTAATAAGACAATAAACAAAATGCGAAAGTTTCTCACGCTTTTTCCTCTCGTTGTCGGGTATGCTGCCGGAGTGGGGTCATTAACTCTTCCGGCACATGTTGCGACCCGATTTCACCATACCTGCCTTCCCGCCCGTGGGAATCGGAGCCTCCGGTCATTACTAAACGAAAGCGCTCGGCCAGATGTTTGAATTGATCGATATGTTTTTGCTTGTGAGCTGGATGATAGACCTCTATTCCATCCAACCCCAAACCTACCAGCATTTCAAGGTGCTGATATGTATCCTCTATTACCGGATGGGCTAGTACAACAACTCCTCCAGCGTCATGAATAAGCGAGAGGGCTTGTTCGGGAGTGAAGTTTTTCTTGGGAACAAAAGCCGGTTTGCCATTGCCGATGTATTTATCAAAAGCCAATTGATAACTCGCCACCGTGCCTTTGCTGTGCATGGTAGCAGCAATGTGGGGTCGTCCAATGGCAGCATTTCCGGCGGTTTGGATAACTTCATCAAAGGTGATATCTATTTTCATATCATTTAACTTTTTTACTATATTTCCGGCTCTTTGGTTCCGATACTCGCAAAACTCTTCCAGAGTCTCTTTCAGCGGCTTGTAGTTTGGATCGAAAAAGTAAGCCAGCAAATGAAGATCGGAATCGCCGCTGGTAACTGACAACTCTAAACCAGGGATCAGTTCCGGATCGTCTTCTGTTGCCAGATCGCGGGCAGTTTCATATCCGCGAATGGTATCGTGATCTGTTATTGAAAAAGCGGTCAGATCCTTGCGCCGAGCAATCTCAAGCACTTCCGATGGGGAAAAGACTCCATCAGAACAATTCGTATGAATGTGCAGGTCTACAAAACGCCTCATCTACAACTTGCTCTCAACCATCTCACGGATGGCTTTGTCGGTCAACCGCGCCTCTTTCGTAATTGTCTCTACCTCTGTCTTGAGTTTAGCTACAAACTCCTTATCATTAACCGAAGTCAGGTTAATGCGAACATTATAGCCGGCTCCCTCTATAGCTGCCATGCCCATCAATCCGGCTACACCGGCATCGGTTATTGAGTTCTCATTGCCCTTTTGGGCAACAGTACGGGCGAGTGCCACAACTTCCAATGATTTCTTCATGACGGTCAATGGTACCAGCGCAGCTTCTTTGTTGGCCTCTTCGATTGCCTTATCGCGCGCTGTTATTTGTTCGTCGGTGCCTTTGGGTAGTTTGAAACTTTCCATTACTTTGTTAAAGGCTTCCATATCAGTTGTGATGAGTGTCTCAAGTTCACCACGAAGGACATCGGCTTTATCTCGAACATCAGACAGCTCTTCCTTGACATCCTTATACTGTTTCTTCCCTACTGTGAGTCTGGCAACCATAGCTGATAATGCACCAGCCAGAGCTCCAGCCGAAGCCGCTACCGAGCCACCACCCGGAGCGGGCGATGAAGAAGCTACTTCATCATAAAAAGTCTCGGTTACCTTTGCTGAACTACTGACCGAGGTTAATTTCTCCTCCAGAACCTGAGCCTTGGTGAAATTTTCCAGTCTCAGATAGAAATCAGATACAGCCAACATGGCATCATTGGGAACCAGTCCAATAATCTCGGAAGATGTCACAGCCACACCGTAACGGGCAGCCTCAGATTTAATTGTTTCAAAGACTCTGAAAATTGGTGTCCTTGGATAGTTGACAAGGTTCATCGATATCTGTACCTGGTTACGTTCCTTGATCTCGAAACCGAGAGCTTTTACATAACGGTACCCACCTTTTAGCGACCGGATAGCATCAGCAACTTTATCGGCGATATCCTTATTGTTCGTCCCCAGATAGACATTATAAGCCACCAATGGAAAACGAACGCCAATGGCAGTTGCTCCGGCTTTTAGATTCATCTTGTTTGGACCGTAATCCGGTTTGCGAGAGGGGTCGGTTCCGATGGCTTTACTCATTCCTTCATATTCGCCAGTACGAACTTTGGCCAGATTGCGCCGCTTTGGTGTCGAAGCAGCATCCTCATAAAGATAGACAGGAATCTGTAATTCATCACCGACGCGCTTACCGAGTTGGTTAGCCAACTCGATAGCGTCATCAATTTCCATGTCCTGAATTGGAATAAAGGGGCAAACATCGCAAGCTCCCATGCGTGGATGCTCCCCAGAGTGAGTGGTCATGTCGATTAGTTCAGCAGCTTTCTTGTAACCTTCAAAAGCGGCATCGACAGCCAGAGACGGATGGCAAACAAAGGTCACAACCGCACGGTTGTGGTCATAATCCATTTCTTTGTCAAGAAGCGCTACCCCCTCGATAGAAGTAATTGCGTTACAGATGGCGTCGATAACTTCAGGGCGACGTCCTTCAGAAAAATTTGGTACACATTCAACCAGCTTAGCCATAGAAAACTCCGATATTCTGTTTCATTTACACACACGTCGAAGACCCCATGCCAGCAGCGGCACCATAATTTCGTGATGACCGACAAAGTTGAACCCTCGTCCAATTTTATATGTTGGACGATTAACCACATTTTCTATCGGACGATAGTGAGTGATCATATCAAAATTGGCGGTCGTCAAATGACCGGCCTTACCGGCTATGTTGCGCGCTACAGTCAACGCCTTCAGAAAAACTTCAGGTAATATAACTGCTGAGCCTATATTTGCAACTACTCCCCCATCATCAATTTCACGGCAGATAGAACACATAGTGCGAAAATCCAGGTGAGAGGCTGCTGCCACTGCGGCAGCATCAAATTCAGGGTGCTGAGCCACGATGTCGGTTCCTATACCTACATGAACAGTTACAGGAAGACCCATAGCTTGACTAGCTCCAAAAACTGATAAGTTTCTATACCTGGCTTTGCGCTCGTTAATAAAAAGTCCAACAGCTTCTCCTAATCCAATACCGCGACTAGCCGCAACATTGGTAGCTCCAGCAAATAGTTCCGCTGTTTCCTTCACCATACCAAACGAGCCATCCATCAGTCCAGCCTGAACATCTTCAGAAGTTCCACCAAAAAATGCCAGCTCAAGGTCATGGATAACGCCAGCGCAGTGAAATGAAAGTCCAGTCACAATGTTACGCTGCATCAGGTCAATTATAATAGGTCCCAGACCAACCTTGATTGAATGAGCCCCAAAAAGCATGTGAAAAGGTTTATCGTTCTGGCGAGCAAGAGCTACAGCCTTGAGATATTCCTTAAAATCAGCAGCTTTAAGAAAATTTGGTAATGACTCAAAGAAATCGACACCATCCAGATTTTCCATTGGCCGACCAAAAGCGTCAACAGCAGTCTTATTAGGACGCTCAGCATAGGGATACCGCTTTACCTGGTTCAGGTCAATTGGTGATGGCTTTGATTTAGAAAACATAATTAGAACACATCAATATCACCGAGTTGGAAGTCGGTTAGTTCGGCCGATATTGATCCAACCAGAACCTGCGATTTCATCAACACCGGCATTTTAACCCGATCATTGGTGAGCCATACCTTGAGCTTGCCCTTGTGTTTAAACACACCTACCGATTGTATTAATGGTTCAACTACAAGGCAGTCAAATGTACCAGCCTCTACTGTGATGGTTTCCTCTTTCAGAACCTTGACTTCCATCGGATAGAGCTTGCCGTCGGTAAAATTATCTACAAAGATAGATTCGCCTGTTTTTATTTTTTGGGTGCGAAACCAATAGAGTACTGAGATAGCATCCTGTACCGCTGGAGGAATTTCTATGGTGTCCTTCTGGTAATAGACAAGGTTTCTGACCGGATCAAACTCGTAAGTTCTGTCGGCACGATACTTTCCCTCACGCAGGTTCTTTTCAAAACGCCAACTGAACAGCCCTGTTGCATCCATAATAGATTCAACCCTATCGTCAACCTTGTAAAAGGAAGAAAAGAAGTTGTTCGACATAGCACGGGTAACTATGTGATAGCAGGGGCGCCCTTTGTATTCGATGAGACCTACGACCTCCATAGTAGCTGTGCCGGCATTAATAAATCCGTAGTTGATATCAAAAGAAAGTTTTTCGTTGACACCAAAGGCGACATTGTCAACAACTCGTTCCATAGTGTTGACCACCGCAGTACTGTCAGACAGGGTGTCATCAGCCGCATGGGCAATTTCAAACTCAACAGTAACGAAGTAACCCAGGGGAATCAGTCCCATAACTATCAGCATGGACATGAATAGATTCCCTAAGGTCGATTTATGTAGCATTAGTTTTCTCATCAATCAATTTCACAATTTCCGGAAGATGCTTCCCGAGACACTCTCCAATTTCGAGGAAAGTTTCATTGTATCGGTCCAGTGGCTGACCGATAGGGTCCTCAACCTCTTCCCCGTCAGGGCTGTTATTCGGGAAGCTCTTTAGAAGAAATGATTTTGCTTCAGCATCTTCCCCAAGGCGACGAATTTCTTTAATATGTGATGCCGACATACCATAAATCAAATCTGCACGATCCACCAGCTCAGCCGTTAATGGTCGCGATTCATGTCCGGAAATATCCACATTCCAAATCTTGGCAGCTTCTATTGCGTACATGGTAGCAGGAAATCCGGCAGCTGCATCTGTACCGGCTGAGATAATTTCAAATTTGTCGGGGCGTTCCTTATCAAGCAAAATGCGCAAAGCACCTTCCGCCATTGGAGATCGACAGGTGTTGCCGGTACACACGAACAAAATCACAAACTGTTGACTCATTGAACAGTCCCTTTCAAGGCTGCCTCGAGATCAGCGAGACTCACAGTACCCTCTCTTAATACTATAAGTCGTTCATCACTGCAATCAACTACGGTTGATACCTGCTGTTCGAGAGCGCCAGCATCAAGATACAAACCGATAGCATCACCAAACAGCAATGCAATATCGTCGATTCGCGCTGCAGTCGTCTCGCCGCTGATATTAGCTGACGTAGCGCTGACAGGAAAGTCAACTCGTTGCATTATTCCCTGGATCACATGCGATGATGATACCCTCAAACCAATTTTACCTTCAGAAACAACACCAGCGGGAAATGTTCCTATGGCTGAAACAACCAGCGTTAGAGGGCCGGGTAGAAACAGCCGCGCTAATCGTGTAGCCAAAGGGTTAAGCCTGGCATAATGCATCATCAACTCAATGCTGCCTACAAACACGGCCGTGGGTTGATTGAGAGAACGTTCTTTTAGTTGATACAGCCTCTTAACCGGTTGTGCTTGGTCCGCTCTTGTCAGCAAGCCATACTGTGTCTCGGTGGGAGCCACAACGAGTCCCCCTTTTTCAAGAACGTCCACAGCATGGTCCACAAGTGACGATGACGGTGCAAGTGGGTCGATATGTCTGATAATCGGATCAACCATCTGTCACTGGCTCATCCTCGGTCTCGAATAGTGTGTCCGGATGGATTTGCTTTTCGAGACTGTCATTAAATACTGGATATGGTTCATCAAAATAAAGCGGCGCTGCTTCCCTGACCGCCACGTTGGTTACTACAACCCAGGCTTCTTTATAACCAGCAGCCCGCGCTCGCATCATATAGTCTTCGGCTTGGTCCCGGTCGAAAAAGCTTCCAACACGAATTTTGAAATACGGTACCTCGTAGTCCAAATAAACGGGTCTGTCAAAAATTTCTTCGGCTACCTGTACTGCCTGACGAGCTTTACCAAAAACCTTACTGGTAAAAAGCTGAACGCGAAAAGCCTGACTGTTGACACTATCTATTTCCAGTGGGACATCCTCATGTAATGCTCTGGCAGTATCTTCATTGGAGAGGTCTCTTGTAACTAACATCCTCGTACGGGTCAAGTCGGCAGTCAAAGGATATTCCTCCGGAACAATTCCCTGGTCAGCAGGTAAATCAAGAAGGTCAAAACGCTGTTCCTGCTCAGAGGCAGGTTTACTCGCATGTGAATCTTCCTCACCGACTGGTACGGTGCGTTGACACCCGATAAAGGCAAGAACCAAGATCAGTATCAGCACCAGACTATAGATATTTACGACTGTCCTCATTCTCACTCAATCTGGCCAGTAGCTTTTTAATCTCCGCAGCTTTACTACGGTGAGCCACCAATGTGATATTATCGGATCGTACTATAATCAGATCCGAAACCCCTAAACAGGCGATAAGACCATCAGCATAGTTACACACAGTTGTTTCGAAAGTTCCCTCGGTGACAACGTTTCCCACAACAACATTGTTTTCACTGTCTAATTCTTTATACCGTTCAAGTGCCCGCCAGCCGCCAACATCATCCCACACAATGTCCGCTTTGATAGTAAAAACGTTAGTGGCTTTCTCTAAAACAGCGAAGTCAATCGAGACATTCCTGACTTCCTCGTAGAACCTCTTGCGGGCAACTGTTTCATCGGCTGTGCCGATTTTCTCCATATAAACATCAAGCCCTTCTCCCAACTGAGGATCACAGTCTTTGATGGCTTGAAGGATAGTTTTTGCTGACCACACGAACATACCGCTGTTCCACAGGTAATCGCTGCTGTAGTAATACTCGCTGGCAACTGCAGCGTTAGGTTTCTCGGTGAAAGCTGAAACCTGGTGCACTTCGTAGCCGTTTTCCTGCCGAAAAAGGTTTCCCATCTTGATGTAGCCATATCCTGTCTCAGGTCGTGTGGGAACGACACCAATGGTAATAAGGGCGTCATCACTGGCAGCTATTCGAGTTCCGGCTTCTATGATTTTCAGAAGTTTCTCCAGTGGGCGAATAAGGTGATCGGATGACAGCACAACCATGATAGCTTCGGGATCGGTTTTATAAAGATGAGCCGCCGCTAACCCGATAGCAGGCGCTGTGTTTCGACCTATCGGTTCACTGAGGATATGGTCTTCGGTGATATCGCTGATGTTTTCAAGGATTGGTACCTTCATTTGCTCACCAGTAACGATGCGCATCTGTTCCAATGGTATTAAGGGACGAACACGGTCGATTGTTTCCTCAAGCATCATTTTGTCTGATGTAAGCTTGAGAAACTGCTTGGGACGTTTGTTACGTGAAAGCGGCCAGAATCTTTCACCTCTCCCGCCAGCCAGAATGATACCGTAAACCACAGCTAAAACCTCACTTACAGCCTTTGTATTAATAGATAATATCAGGCTCTCAACAAACAGTCAAGAAAAGATTTAGGGGAAGGACAGGTCCGGATACCAAACATGCCTCAATCCAGCAAGAAAACCACCAGTAGACGCTAGCCGACCCTTGATTTCTTATATCCAAATATGGTTTATTGATAGCGTGCAGCAATCAGATAGTCGCAGGGGATGGGATCGGAACACGACACCAATACAATATGAGTTGAGTCGGCCTATTCCAGCTTTACATTGCTCATCTTGACGAAGCAGTTGAGCGATTTGAGTTTGAGTAAACGCGTGTTTTTGTAACCCATCGCTTCGTAGAAGCGAGCCTGGCGTTCTTCGTCGTCGGTCAGGATGACGTGTGTTCTCACATGTTTGAAGCGTTCATCGCAGCACTCGAGAAGTTGCCAACCAATACCTCTGCGCTGGTAATCGGGATCAATCAGAATATCCTAAAGATAACAGATTGAGCTGTCATCGGAGATACATCTGGCCAACCCGACCAGTTTGTCTTCGCTGTGGCAGGTGACAACATAGGTTGAGTTAGTGATCGCCTTCATTAGTTGGTCAGGGTCTTTGGTATAGGTCGACCAACCAACGGAGTTGTAGAGGGCGAGGACGGACTCTTCTGAAACGGATTCAAGTCCTTCGTGGATGGTGTGTTGTTTCATGTTTAGCCTATGTCGTTCAGAGAAAGTGCTCATCCCCTACCCAACCAACACAGCAAGAGCAATTGAGTTGAGAATGTTTTCTGCGCTGTCGGAGCGGGCCGCCAATGCGACCGGAACGCGGCCGCCATAGATGACGCCACCCACACGGGCGTTACCGTAGAGCGCCATCGCCTTGTAGACACCATGAGCTGTATCGATATTCGGGGCCAGCATGGCGTTGGCCCGACCGGCTACTTCGGAGTTTGTAATCCCCTTCGATTCCGCCGCAACCGGATCCACTGCACAATCGAATGAAAGAGGACCATCGACAAACCCGCCCTTGATTTGATTTCTTTCTGACATTTTCCCCAGCACGGCTCCATCGATCGTGGCGGGCATCTGCGGATAGACAACCTCCACCGCCGCCAGTACAGCCACACGGGGAGTGTCGATTCCAATGCGATTTCCGACCGCTATCAGGTTATTCACCATGCTGATTTTCTGCTTTAGATCAGGATCTACTAACACTGCGGCATCAGTCAGCAGCAGGAGTTGTTGGTATCGTTCTGCTTCGATTACAGCCACATGATTCGCCAACTTCCCGCGTTCGACAAAGCCGGTCTCCTCTTCAAATAACTCTTTAATAAATTGATCAGTGGGAAAAGTACCTCTTATGATAATGTCAGCTTTACCATCCGCAGCCATCTTACAGGCTGTCGCTACTGCCGACTTATCAGGAGAGCAATCGTAAATCGTGATACCATCGAGAGAGAAATCAACCTCAGCGGCGGCCTTCTCTATCATGGTACGTTCGCCAACAATAGCAGGATCAATAAGACCGTCGTCTATCGCAAGAAAGAACGCTTTGAAAATATCGGCATGGGCCGGGCTCACCAGCGCGGCTTTTGGTTTTTTCTGCGTCGCTTTCTCGCGAGCCATAACGTGAATCTGCTCGAAGCTTTTGGTTTCGGAGAGAGCTGTACTTTTATTTGGAGTCATGGCAATGTATTCCTATTCATCCCAAGTCTTGGTCTGATCATAATAGTCCGCTAAAACACAGGCGATAGCCAACGAAGCTTTCTTGTTTTTGACAGTGTCGGTTCGGGAAACCAGCGAGACAGGCACTTTGGCGCCGACTATTACACCAGCGAACACCGCCTGAGCAAATTGAATGAGAGATTTGCTAATGATATTGCACTCTTCGATAGAATCTACCAAAAAGATGTCAGCCTCGCCAACTACTGATCCGGTGCTGGTGTAGTACCCGGCCGCTTTGCTGGAGGTTGCCAGGTCAAAAGTCAATGGCCCTTGGATGACAATGTCTTCAAACTTTTTCATAGCTTTTGGAATAACATAGTCGTGGTCGGTGAGGGTGTGCGGCATCCGGCCAGAAATGCGGTCGATGGCCGCCGACACTGCCACTTTCACCGGAGAAAGACCGAGCGCCCGACCAACTGTGATAGCGTTTTCCAACACCTGAAGTTTCGTTTCCGGGTCCGGCTTGATCACCATACCGCCATCGGTAAAGTTCAGCAATTTGTGATAGCCGGGAATATCAAGCACAGCGCAATGGGACAAGGTAGTCTTCCCGCGGAGTCCATACTGCTTGTCAAGAACAGTACGCAGCAATGCCGAGGTTGGAAGAAAGCCCTTCATAATCAGGTCGGCTTTCTTCTCTGAAGCCAGCCGTGCTGCCTGGTGGGCGGCTCGACTGATGTCGGTCTCATTGATTACTTCAAGTTGACCAATCTCGATATTGTTATTCGCTGCAAGTTTGTTGATTGTGACCTCATCGCCCACAAGGATAGCATCGAGGAATCCGTCAGTTTGAGCTTGTGCCACAGCGCCAATGACATCGGCATCCTGAGCTGCAGCTACAGCCACAGTTTTCTTGCGGCCGGCCTGAGCTATCTCAATTGCACGCGAGATCAACTCGTCAAATGAATGAATCGGGGAATTCTGCATAGTTATCACACTGTTTGGGGATCAGTATTTTTTCAGCTTCTCTTCGCCATTGATGTATCTTACTCCGGCTGCTGCCAGAGCTTCCATTTCGAATTCACCCGGAACAACTCGTACATCACCCAAGTACGATATATATTTGGTAATCTCAGCTACGAGTTGTTCAGAGTGAGCCATGCCGCCGGTCAAC
>QNAG01000093.1 GCA_003641415.1 Candidatus Zixiibacteriota bacterium
ATAAAAAAGTTAGTTCACGAAGTCGAATCCTCTTTCATGCGAGATAAAAAGCTGAATGAGATTGACGACCGGCTGTATTATTTCATTGATGAACGCGAACACAGTATTGCACTGACTGATCTTGGCACCGCCCAACTTAAACCGGAGGAACAGAAGCTTTTCGAAATTCCAGATATCTCCACCATGCTTTCAGAGATTGCTGGAGACAGTTCTCTCTCCCCCGAAGAACGCCAGAAGAAGACTGATGAAATTTACAGTCTCCACTCTGAATATTCTGAGAAAGTCCACGCCATAAACCAGCTTTTGCGTGCTTACACGCTGTACGAAAAGGATGTTGAATACGTTCTGCAGGATGGTAAGGTGATGATAGTCGATGAATTCACCGGGCGCATACTCCCTGGGCGGCGCTATTCCGACGGGTTACACCAATCAATCGAAGCCAAAGAACAAGTCAAAATTGAGGCTGAATCACAAACACTGGCGACAATCACGCTCCAAAACTATTTTCGCATGTACGACAAACTGGCCGGTATGACTGGTACAGCTGAAACGGAAGCACAGGAGTTCTGGGATATATATAAACTTGATGTTATGGTGGTGCCCACCAATAAGCAAATTATCCGCAATGATAGTGAGGATCAGATATATCGTACCCGCAGCGAGAAGTATAACGCCATAATCAAAGAGATTGTTGAGAGACATAACGAAGGCCAACCGATACTGGTGGGTACGACTTCAGTAGATGTCTCTGAAACGCTGTCGCGGATGCTCAAACGGACCGGATTGAAACACAATGTTCTCAACGCCAAGCACCATCAATCCGAAGCGGAAATCGTAGCCCATGCCGGAGAAAAAGGAGCTGTTACAATAGCTACCAACATGGCTGGTCGAGGGACCGATATCCGGCTTGGTGAAGGTGTCAAGGAACTTGGTGGTCTTCATATCGTTGGCACTGCGAGACACGAAGCCCGCCGTATTGACCGACAATTGAGAGGACGTTCCGGTCGTCAGGGTGACCCAGGCTCATCCAAGTTTTTTCTTTCCCTTGAGGACGATTTAATGCGCCTGTTTGGTGGCGATCGACTGGGATCAATCATGGATAAACTTGGTGTCGAGGAAGGTGAGGTAATTACTCACGGGATGGTTACTAAAGCCATCGAGCGGGCTCAGAAAAAGGTCGAAGCTCAGAATTATGCCATCCGGAAACATACTCTTGACTACGATGATGTTATGAATGTGCAGCGCAGTCATATCTACGAACGACGACTGGGGGCTCTGGAACGGGATTCCATAAAAAATGAAGTAGTCGATCTCATCAACGAAGTGCTTCTCGACCTGATCGAACAATACTGCCCGGAAAATCAACATCCAGAGGAGTGGAACCTGAAAGGCTTCACGGACGAACTGCGTAAGATATATCTGTTGAATCTCCAGTTTAAGAAGGAGGATATTCCCCAGCTAACTCCTGAGAAACTCAAGGAACAGGTTCTTGGAGCGGTGATGCACATTTACAAACAAAAGGAGATTGCCTACGGCGATGAAATAATGCGGCAGCTTGAGAGTTACGCTGTCCTATCAACAATTGATCAACACTGGCGTGATCATCTGGCGGAGATGGATGAACTCCGCACCGGCATCGGTTTGCGAGCCTATCATGGCGGTATGGGGAAACCGATTGACATATACAAGCAAGAAGCTTTCAAGATGTTCCAAGAGATGATTCTCAGCATTGACCGCGAAATTGTCAACCTCGTTTTTAAGCTGCAGGTAAATTTGCCAGATAAAACACGTGATGAACACCACCAAGACATGGTGACATCTCATGCCGATGCTACTGGTATGGGGCTGGCTTCGGGAGCACAACCCCAGGGGGAATCCGGAGAAAAGAATCCTATGGCTGAAGCCTCTCAAGCGGGTAATCAGAATCGCACTTATAAACGTAAGTATCCAAAAGTGGGACGCAATGATCCCTGTCCCTGCGGTAGCGGCAAGAAATACAAAAAGTGCCACGGCAAGTTAGAATAACGACGACTTCCAGCTATCAACAGGGATCAAACACTATCATATTGAGAAGACGCCTTACTCTCCATGAACGGAGAGAAATCAAACTTCTATTCTGCGCTTCAAATTGCCCTAGTATATACATTCAAAAAAAGGACCGACACACAGTCGGCCCTTAATAAGACTATTGGTATAAAGAAAACTATTCCATGTGTTTGGAAACCAATTTGGTCATCTCAAACATGGAGACTTTCTTTTTGCCGCCGAAGACTTTTTTCAATTTTTCGTCAGCATTGATCATACGACGGTTGATTGAGTCTTGAAGTTTATTCTTCTTGATGTAGTCCCAGAGCTTTTTGGTTACCTGGGTACGAGGAATCGGCTTCTTGCCAACAACGGCTCCCAATGCATCCGAAAGTGTCATCGGACGCATGAAAGCAGCATTTGGTTTCCGTTTGGTGGCTTTCTTCTTGGTAGTTGTTTTCCTCTTGGTTGCTGCCTTACGAGTAGTAGTAGCCTTACGCGTTGTGGCCTTGCGGGTAGTGGCCTTTTTGCGGGTTGTGGCTTTCTTAGCTGTGGTTGTTTTACGAGTGGTCGCTTTCTTGGCGGTTGGCTTCCTGCGAGTTGTAGCCTTTTTAACTGTGGTTTTTTTGCGTGTGGTCGCTTTCTTGGCGGTTGGTTTCTTGCGAGTCGTAGCCTTCTTAGTTACGGTCTTCTTTGCAGCTACTTTCTTTTTCGCTGTTGTTTTTTTCGCGGTGGCTTTCTTCTTAGGTACCGTCTTACGTGTCGCCTTCTTAGCCACCGGTTTCTTCTTTGCTACTGGCATCCGTTGCTCCTTTAGCAATAAGGTTTATCAGCTCACTTTACACATTTCTTTCATTCCCACGTGGACACCTTTAAACAAAACTAAAATATATCGTCTTACCAGCATCCACATAAAATTTCCATTTTTTTAATATTTATGCAAGATAAAAAAGTCCCCAAACTTAAATAAAAAAATGCTTTCTTCATAGGGGAGTTACAACAATCCAAGAGGGTACTCAGACTCGTTGAAGTTCAATGATTGGTGCTTCCGGGGGACAACCCAATCGAAATGGAAACCAGTGACCAGCGCCAAAGTAAAGCGGAACGGCTGAAGCATCGTGGATACGGCGTACTTGCTTTATCCTACGGAAATACCCATGGTTACCCAGACAGGCACAGACACCCAGCAGGGATTCCAATTGAGCAATCACATCAAGAGTATCGGGAAGCAGAGTAAGGTCGTCGCAGATATCGCCAGTAATGACAACCAGGTCTGGTTCATGCTCTGCCGCCCGAGTGAGTATGTTTTCGATATTGAGGTTTGAGAAAGTTTGTAGGTACAGATCGAACAGGTGAAGAATTTTTAGCCCATTAAGAGCAGGGGGCAATTCCTGAATTATTATGGGCAGACGAAAAACATTGACATCTCCCAATGCTCGGCCTACTCCGGCAGTGCCCATACCAAGGGCTCCGACTGGAACTGCAGCAGCTACTGTTTTAAGAAAAACACTTTGACTACTTCCTCCAGGTAGCTACCCGAAAGACGATCAAAACAGTGAATATCTCCAGCCGTCCCAGTAGCATAGAAAGCACAAGTATCCATTTCCCGGGAATAGGAATCCAGGCGTAATTCTCAACCGCCCCAATACCAGCCAGACCCGGGCCAATATTTCCAATGGTGGCAATAGAACAAGCTACAGCAGTCGTCAGGTCCGGTACGAATAGAGTCATGAGTGCGCCGGTTATAACAAAAAGTCCCACGAATAAGATAAAGAATGAAGCAATGTTGATGACTTTATCATCTTCAATTGGCATGTCGCCGATTTTAACCGTTGTTACCAATCGTGGTTGAATCAACTTTCGCAATTCGAGAACTGCGGTTTTGAAAACAACCATTATACGGATCATCTTCATTCCACCACCGGTAGAGCCAGCACAGCCACCGAAAAACATAAGAAAAACCAGAAGGAACCTCAGGAAGTCGGGCCATAGATCAAAATCAGCAGTAGCGAATCCTGTAGTGGTGACGATTGACAGTGTTTGAAATGAAGCAATACGGAAACAATCATAAAGTCCCTCGAGACGGTCACTCTGTTGTATATAGTGTGCGTGGAACTCTTCAACCGTTGGATGCCCGGCGCGGAAATGTTCTGCAGCAGCTTCCTCCGGTACCGGTCCATTAATATACAAAACTGCGGTAATAATTAAAATAGTGGCGAGGATCACTCCACTGTAGAATAGGAACTCCCGATTTCTGACGAGCGATTTGAGGTCTCCTCGGAGAGTCTTGAAATGTAGTACAAAGTTTATACCGGCAAAGAACATAAACAACATAATAATCCACTCTACCAAATCAGATTCGTACCCTGCCACAGAAGCATTTCTGTTTGAAAAACCACCAGTAGCCATAGTAGCGAAAGAGTGACAAACAGCATCAAACCAGTCCATGCCAGCAATCATCAGTAGCACCACTTCTGCTGCAGTAAGCAAACCGTACACACCCCAGAGAATCTGTGCTGTTTGAGCCAGTCGTGGGCGGAGACGATCCTTGGAAGGCCCCGGAACTTCGCCACGAAACATACCATAGGCCGAAACTCCCATAGCAGGGAATATCACTATCGCCAAAGTGATGATACCCATTCCTCCCAACCAGTGCGTAAGAGCGCGCAGAAACAGCAAAGAACGGGGGACAATCTCGATATCGGTAAGAATCGAGGCGCCAGTAGTTGTGAAACCTGACATTATTTCAAAATATGCATCGGTGAAATCAAGGAGTACCTTGTCAAAACCACTTCCTCCCCTAATCTGGCTGAAGTAGATAAATAAAGGGATAGCACCGATCAAAGCCAGTCCAAGCCAACCCAGTGTCACAATAGCGTAACCTTCCCTCAATCCCTGTCGGTCACGTCCCTCTCGGGCAAATAACACCAATGCTGTCCCAAACAGAATAGAGACGGCAAAGGCTACCAAAAAGCCATGAACGTCAACTGCGTGTACTAAATCCGGCCAACCAAGAGACCGGTTATCCCATACGGCAATACCAAGCGGAGCCAACAGGGCTACCCCCATTACCTGCAACAACTTTCCGATAGCATAGCTGACAGCGTTCTTGCGCATCGTTTTTATCCGCTAAGAGCGTCCCTTAAACAGCTTAGCCAGTTGGGAAAGATTCTTGTGACGAGTGATCATTATCACATGGTCCTCCGGTTCAATAATCGTATTACCGTCAGGCAGAATCATCTTGTTGTCTCTAACTACAACACCAATTATTGAACCCAGTTTTAATTTACGAGCCAGTTTCTTCACCTGCCGGTTGGCCATATCACTCTCTGGCTCAACAGTGAATCGTACAGCCTCGATATCAACATCAGATAATTTTACCACAGCGCCAATCTGTCCACGCGAAACAATCTCAAGTATTTCTCTGGCAGCGATAATGCGGGGGTTGGCTACATGGTCAATGCCAATCGAGTTGAACAATTGATCGTGGCTGGTTTCTGTACTGATTACAATCACTTCACGAGCTCCCTCCGCCTTGGCCAGTAGGGCAGAAAACATATTGTAATCAGCGGCATTTGAGGCAGCAATGAAAAAAGATGCACTGTCAATATTCTGCTCACGCAATAAATCAACATCAGTGCAGTCACCGTGAAGAACTTGAATGTTGGTAAACATCTGGGCAGCCTTCTGCGCATGTTCCAAGTCAGGATCTACCAAAGTGATATTGTTATCAGTACTATCAAGAGCTTGAGCCAGTTCCAGGGTAGAGAAACAGTCTCCTGTGATAATGATTTTGCGTCGCTTTTTGTATTCCACATTCACCAGATGGAGAAATCGCTCTACTGATTCACGAGGGAAAAGAGCATAGACAATATCGCCAGGTAGAATAAGCGTATCGCCGCCGGGGATCATCCCTTTACCGTCTCGCACAATAGCCGCAAAAAGAACAGTGTTGGATTCTATTAGCTGGCTAATCTCAAGTGGGGTCTTATTGGCCAATTCCATATCCTTAGTAATGCGGTAGCCGCGAAAGAGGATACGTCCATCCTCAAAATCGGCCGCTTCCACTGCGTGAGGCGTGGTCAGGAATTGGAGGATATGATCCACGAGTGCTTTCTCGGGGTGAATAACTGATGTAATTCCCAGTTTCTCGAGATCGACTGTTTCGCTCTCTTCTGAATATTCCCGGTCTCGAAGACGGGCGATTCTACTGACTACCCCATATTGGGCAGCCAGCGAACAGACTACAATATTTATCTCATCGTTTGGAGTAACCGCTAAAACCATATCCGCTTCCATAATCCCCGCATTGCGGAGACATTCCGGCGATGATCCAGACCCCGTAATAATCTGGACATCAAGCTTTTCCGATAAGTTCTGACCAAGTTGCGGGTCGGTTTCTATTAGCGATAGATGATGACCGCTGGGAATAAGGTGCTCCGCCAATGAAGAACCAACAACGCCACCACCAACTATAATTATTCTCATATATTCTATACCTTAGTTTTATTATCCAATTTACGTTGGATAATTACTTTCTAACAAAGGCAATTTGGATATAAATCAGATGTGAATCAAACATTTTATTTGCCAGTTTAGTCTTATAAGGTGTGGCTCTACGTCACAAACTCGATTTTAATTTCTGTAAGCTTAAATATTTCTGTCGTTTTTGTGGGCAAAGGAACTTATAATAGAAAATCTATTAATAATTTATCAAACAATTTGCTTTTTATTGCCCAAATAAATAACTGAAATTCAAGTTTTCTTAAAGGTCCAGATTTTATAAGAATATTCATTATTCTCATATGTAATTTATTTGTAGTAATAATCTTATCCATTATTCTTGAAACATACTTTTCATTCTGGATTATCTTTGCTACTTCTTCACCTGAAATAAGTGCTGGATAGATTCCTTCTCCTGTTAAAGGGGACGTAAGTCCTGCGGCTTCGCCCACCAAGAAAATATTATCAAACCTATAACCTTGATAATTGTATCCTATTGGCCAGGCTTTATACTCTCCTTTTGAAACATCAATTTCATTTTTTTTAAGCCAGATATTAAAATTATTATTTAGTTTTTTTGCAGGCAAGATTTTTGGATGGCCGCCGCAGCCAATAGAAACATGATTTTTATGGGGGACAATCCACGCAAACCATGCATTAAATAACTTAGAATCGTAATGTAATTCAAACTTTTTGTATTTGTTGGTTGGAAGGATATATTGTATAGTAATTCCAAAACCAGTTCTTAATTTCAAATACTTTCTTACTATTGATGCTACACCATCTGCCCCAACCAGATATTTGAACTTAATTTTCTCGTCGTTATTAACAATAAGATAATTTTTCGTAATTTTACTAACTTTTGCATCTGTTCTTATCTCGACATTTTCTTTGTTTAATTTCTTAAGTTGCCACTGACCAAGTATCTCCCTGTCCACTGTATAAATAAAATCATCTTTCTTTTTCATCGTAGCACTTTTGGAATTATTGTAAACACGAATTTCTCTAAATTTATTTCCTTGTATATCTTTTGGTAATTTTAGATACTCAATGGCGTGATTCGTTATTCCTCCTCCACATATTTTTGGCCCGATAGTTATATTTTTTTCTAAAAGTAAAACTTTCAGTTTTGAGGAAGATAATTTTTCAGCACAGTTTAATCCCCCGGGACCTGCACCAACAATAACAACATCATAGTATTTCATAAAAAATAACCAAACTTCAACTTTCAAAAATAGAACTCTTTATGAATCAAAACAGCTTAAAAAAATATAAGTTACAATAGATGGCGGCACATCGAGTCAGCAGAATCCTACTCATGTCTATAATACTTCAAGTGTTTATACTGTCACACTGACAGCCGGTAACTATTGTGGTACCGATGACACAGTCATGACGGGTCTTATTAGCGCATCTTGTGAAATTGTTGCAGGATTCACAGCTAACGTGACCACTGGCCAGCCACCTTTATATGTAACTTTCTATGACAGATCTGTTCCCAATTACTCGGGGAACTATTACCTGTGGGATTTTGGCGACGGTACGACATCATACTCTCTCATGAACGCCATTCACTGCTATGAAGACTATGGTAAATATTCCGTATCGTTGACCGTTGGGTTGCCTTGTGGAGCGATCGATGATACGGTAATGGTGAATTATATTGTAGTAACCTGCTGTGAGATTCGTGGCGATGTTGACCATAGCGGTGGTATAGATGCGGCTGACCTGACTTATCTTGTTGCTTATCTGTTTACTGGTGGTCCACATCCGTCATGCGATAAGGAAGGTGATGTTGATGGCAGTGATGGAATAGATGTCGCTGACTTGACTTATCTGGTAGCTTATTTGTTCACAGGTGGCCAGCCACCGCCACCGTGTCCGTAAGAACTACATTTAGACATAATAATAAATAGGAACGGCCACTTCTCACAACGAGGAGTAGCCGCTCTCATTTATATCCATCCTGTATCAAACCGAGACAAAAACAGATAACAACATATCCAAAACCGTAACTACCTCTTTATTGTGTAACCAAGTCAACCCAAGCTACAATCGAGTATTTATCAAGCAACTCAACTTTCAGAGCTCTGGCTTCCTGTAAACTTTCAAATTGTCCCACACGAACCCGGTAGTATAGTTGACCATCAACAGTCTTGTTTGTCACATACGGATCATAGCCTCTATCCCGATATACTTCAACCAGATGTTGAGCGTACGCCCGCGATTCACATCCTGCCACCTGCACTGTATAACCTGTTCCGGTTGGTCCCTCAGGAAGAGGTTCCAGCTCGATTTCTTCGGGGATAGCCCGGGCATCCATCGCCTGGTTATTTTCCATTCCCAGGGTATCTGTCAGTGCAACGCTATCAACAGCTGAATCACCACCTGCAGACTCTGCAAGCATTTCCTGTTCGAGTTGAGCTACTTCTTCTTTCTTTTTGGAGCAACTCAATGTTAGCAAAACAGCCAAAACAATAATTCCCAGTATACCAAGATATCTCATTTTACCTCCATAATACCAAACAACAGAGTGGACACTATCTACTTAGTATTCCATTACTGATTTATTTAACAAATCTTTATCCGCTTGATAGTAACTGGCTCGCTGGTACTATGTCAACATAAAAGCCATCAATTTCCCCAAACTAAAACATTGAGTTTTGTATAACAATTAGGTAGCATAGTATATAGTAAAAGAAAGGAAGAAATGCGCCTATACGAAGACATTACACAACTTATTGGACATACGCCATTAGTCCGTTTGCGAACTGGTATTCCCGTTGAGGGACCAAGAGCATACGTAAAGCTTGAGTTTTATAATCCAAGCGGTTCCCTGAAAGATCGGATGACATATTATATTATCAAAAGTGCGCTGGCCGATGGTCGCCTTCATCCCGGTGACACGGTCATTGATAATACGTCGGGGAATACCGGTTCTGCTTTGGCTATGGTTGCCCGCCATTACGGCTTACGGGCAATAGTAACTACTCCGGAAAAGACCAGCAAAGAAAAGATCGACCTTATGAAATCATACGGCGCGGAAGTTATCATTACACCGGAAACCGTAAGGCATGATGATCCGCGCGGTTTTTGGGCCGTAGCTCGCAAGCTGGCAAAAGAACATGGATACTTTGATCTCGATCAGTATGATAGTCAGGATAATGTAAAATCTCATTACATGACAACAGGGCCGGAGATATGGGAAGATACAGAAGGGCAGGTGACACACTTTATAGCCGGTATCGGCACGGGTGGCACTTTCTCCGGTGTTGCACGTTTTCTTAAAGAGCAGAACCCGAACCTGAAAGCGATTGCTGTTGATCCTGAAGGATCAGTATTTGCAGATTATATTCGAGATCATCGTGAAATTATCGGCCAACCTTATAGAGTAGAAGGCATTGGTTCTGATGTTATAACAAAAGCGTTGCACACCGAATTGGTCGATACTGTCATCACTGTAT
>QNAG01000094.1 GCA_003641415.1 Candidatus Zixiibacteriota bacterium
CTGGTGATATCATGCTCGGATGATCCTACCGGCCCCGGCGATATCGAAATTGACTTTCCTAATCAGGTTGGGTGCCATTGGCAGTATGAACTACACAGAGTGATGGAATCCAATTACGATACGGTCGATGTAGATATCATTTGCGATACTATGGATTTGGTAGGCAAACCGGCTACTTCCTGGGTTTTCGACTACCACGGTGTTCTGGACACGGTTTATATTATTGCCGGTGGAGAAACTCTTCATACTTATATCGGTATTATGCCTCCACCTGATACGTGTAAGGTCTGTGTCTCGGGTGATTCTGTAACGATGTACAGTGAGAGTTTCTTTGATTTTTCCCGAATAGTGTACAAATATCCCCTTGAAGTTGGAAAGCAGTGGCAGTGGGCGGATATTTATTGGACTCAACTTGACCATTCAAGTGGAGTAGTTTCAATCGAAGCTGTTACAGTAAATGGAAATACTTACGCTGATACATACAAAATTATTAGTACTTATCAGCCATTGATAGCTGTCCAAAACTGGGATTACATTCGTACTACTGTCTGGCTGGATCCGGACGTGGGTCTGATCAAAGCCTTTGAGGATAAAATTAGCTATAATTCCAGTACACATATCGAAGAGTCAGTTGGGATAAACGTCTGGGAGTTGCTGGAGTACAATCCCGCATCCTGATTAGGCGGATGGCGGAGTTAACGGGTATCACTTGAAGTGGAACTACTGAAAGGTAGCCCACTCGGTACGACAAAACCTACGAAAAAAAATGGGTTTCGAAGAATAGAATCAATTAATCGCAGGTCGAGCTTTGTGGGAGTTCAGCGACTATCAAAATCTCTGTAATTCTTTGTACCGCAACACAACATTAAGTCGATTTTAGCCCTGAAAGCGGTTGACTTTCTCTCTACTGGAAATATATTGACTGGTTGTGTTGGCGAGGGTTGACTGCATTTATCCCACCAACTGCATGAGACAAAAGCAAGTTACTGTCATAGACGATCTTAACGGAGTGTGTTATGAGTAGCCCAAAGGTATTTAAGAATCTAATAAACGGTGAATGGGTTGATTCAAAATCAGGCCAAACTTATGAGAACCGTAATCCTGCAGACACCAACGATGTGGTGGGAATTTTTCAGAAGTCAAATGCTGATGATGTCAAGGACGCTATCGATGCTGCCTCTGAGGCTTACAAGAAGTGGCGACTGGTACCTGCTCCCAAACGAGGCGAAATTATATATCGTATCGGAGCTCGTTTAACCCAGGACAAGGAAGCGCTGTCACAGATGATGACGCGCGAGATGGGCAAAATCATCGCCGAAACTCGTGGAGACACCCAGGAAGCAATCGATATGACTTTCTACATGGCCGGTGAAGGTCGCCGCCTCTTCGGTATGACAACGCCCTCAGAAATGCCCAATAAGTTTAACATGACTATCCGTCAACCTCTGGGAGTCTGTTCGTTCATTACCCCGTGGAACTTCCCTATGGCGATTCCCTCATGGAAGTCGATGCCGGCTCTTATTTGCGGCAACACAATTGTTATCAAACCTGCCACTGAGACTCCGGCATCGGTTGTAAACTTCGCTCGCATATGTCAAGAAGAAGGATTACCACCGGGAGTTCTCAACGTTGTCACTGGTTCCGGCGCTACTCTTGGTGATCCAATGATAAATAATTCTGCAATTAAGGTTGTTTCATTTACCGGTTCAACTGAGATCGGTCGCAAGATTTCAGAAGCCTGCGCGACCAATTTCAAACATTGCTGTCTCGAGATGGGCGGCAAGAATATACAGATCGTTATGGATGATGCCAACCTTGAACTGGCGGTCGACGGCGCTCTTTGGGGTGCGTTTGGAACTACCGGTCAGCGTTGCACAGCCACAAGTCGAGTTATCTGTCATAAGGATATCGTAAAGAAATTCACCAATGCTCTGGTTGAACGCGCTAAGGCGTTAAAGGTCGGCAACGGTCTGGATGAAACAGTCCAGATGGGGCCATGTATCAACGCGGCTCAGCGCGAAACAGTGTTGGGCTATATAGAGATAGGCAAGAAGGAAGGCGCCAAACTCATAACCGGTGGTGAAAAACTAACAGGCGGTGATTACGACAAGGGTTACTTTGTGCAGCCAACTATTTTCGCCGAGGTTACCCAGGATATGCGCATCTGGAAGGAAGAGATCTTCGGCCCGGTGCTTGGTATCGGCGTCTTTGACAATCTCGATCAAGCTATCGAAATGGCCAACGATACCCCTTACGGCTTATCAGCATCGATCTTCACACAGGATGTTAATAAAGCTTATACGGCTATGCGGGATGTCTACACCGGTATTTTCTATGTTAACGCTCCGACCATCGGGGCCGAGACACACCTGCCGTTTGGCGGGACCAAGGAGACTGGTAACGGTCACCGTGAGGCATCCGCAGTAGCGTTGGATGTATTCAGCGAATGGAAGTCATGTTACGTCGATTTCTCCGGTTCTTTGCAAAGGCCGCAGATCGACAACTGATACAAGGCAAGGTTAGTAATTTGGCACGTTGTAAACACATATTGGGTCATAACGCAGGTCATCTGGCGCTGTACCTGATTATCTACATCTGGACAGCATCGTCCATATAGTTCAGGCAGGCACCTTATGTGCAACAGATGAAACGTGTAAACAGATAACATGAACAAAGTGAGGCAAATCGTGGCCAAAAATAGAAAAAAAGTTATTATCATGGGCGCCGCCGGGCGCGACTTTCATAATTTCAACGTACTCTATCGTAACAATGCAGATGTCGAGATAGTCGCTTTCACAGCCACTCAGATTCCGGACATCGATGGTCGTAAATATCCCGCAGTGTTAGCTGGCAAGTACTACCCCAAGGGAATCCCCATTGTCGAAGAATCCGAATTGCTGAACCTTATCAAGAAGCACAAAGTGGAAGAAGTCATTTTCTCCTATTCAGATGTTCCCTATCAGTACATTATGGAGAAAGCTGCTTATGTCATGGCGGCCGGCGCTCGCTTCTCGGTCGAGGGTGGCGACCCCACGATGATAAAATCGAAGAAGCCAGTTGTGTCCGTGTGCGCTATTCGCACTGGCTGTGGTAAATCGCAGACATCTCGGCGTGTAGCCGATATTCTCCAGTCGATGGGCAAGAAGGTCGTGGCTATCCGCCATCCCATGCCGTACGGCGACCTTGCTAAGCAAGCCTGTCAGCGTTTTGCAAAGCTCTCAGACCTCGACAAACATAAATGCACTATCGAGGAACGTGAAGAGTACGAACCGCACATTATGCGCGGTGTGGTTGTCTACGCCGGGGTTGATTATGAGATGATTCTCCGTGAAGCGGAGAAAGAAGCCGATGTCATCATGTGGGATGGTGGCAACAACGATATGTCGTTCTACAAACCGGACCTGATGATTACTGTTGTCGATCCGCATAGGGTAGGTCACGAATCGAGCTACTACCCGGGACAGGTTAATCTGCTACTGGCCGATGTTATTGTCATTAACAAGATAGACTCCGCCGATGCTGAAGACGTCAGCCAACTCCGGCAGAATATCGCTACATACAACCCCGATGCAATTGTTGTTGATGCCGCCTCACCGCTTGAGGTTGAAAACGGCATTAAGATAAAGGGTAAGAAAGTTCTGGTTGTTGAAGACGGCCCAACTCTGACCCACGGCGAGATGACTTTTGGCGCTGGCGTTGTTGCAGCCGATAAGTATGGCGCCGCTGAACTGGTTGACCCTCGTCCTTATACGGTGAAGTCGATCACAAAAACCTACGAGAAATACCCTAATATTGGAATACTGTTACCAGCGATGGGATATGGTAA
The DNA here is from genome assembly GCA_003641415.1 of Candidatus Zixiibacteriota bacterium. Lineage (GTDB taxonomy): Bacteria > Zixibacteria > MSB-5A5 > GN15 > FEB-12 > B120-G9. The sequence continues at coordinate 3,827 of QNAG01000094.1, forward strand.
GCAACAGGTCAAGGACCTCGAAACCACGATTAACAAAACCAAATGTGATCTTGTTATTCTCGCTACTCCGATTGACCTGAGTCGAATTATGAATATCAAGAAACCATCGGTGCGGGTTTCCTACAGTTTACAGGAGATCGGCACGCCCGATTTACAATCAGTGTTAGCTGAGTTTGTTGGTGGTAAAAAAAAGAAGTCAGGTAGTTCTAAGAAATAGACAGCAAACCGAGCGGGCCGATGAGAATCAGCCCGCTCGTATTTTATAAGCATCTTATAGTACCAGAATCGTACCCGTGCCATGAATGCTCAAAAAATTGCGGTAATCGCCCTCGGCGGGAATGCTATCACGCAACCCGGTATAGAGGATACCATTGCTAACCAGTTTACCAACACACGTCGTTCGCTGGATGGCATTGTAGAACTGGCCCGCGAGGGCTATGGCCTTGTGGTTACCCACGGCAATGGTCCCCAGGTGGGCAATTGTCTGCTTCGAATCGAATTATCTCGCGGCAAAGCGCCTGTTCTTCCTCTGGGTCTGCTGGTGGCTGACACTGAGGGCGGCATGGGTTACATGATCGAGCAATCGTTACAGAATCGACTCCGAGCTGAAGGGATCGATCGACCGGTTACAACAATCATTACACAGGTAGTGGTTAATCGGGAAGATCCGGCCATACTTAACCCCACCAAGTTTATCGGGCAGTTTTATAGTCCCGAAGATGCGAAGAAGTACCAAGAAACCCGTGGTTGGATAATGAAAAAGGATGCCGACCGGGGTTGGCGGAGGGTGGTGCCATCACCAATGCCAATAAAGACTGTCCCGGGAGAGATCATTCATCAATTAGTGGAGCAGGGAACAATTGTGATTGCGGCCGGCGGTGGAGGTATTCCGGTGTATATAGATGAGCAGGGCAACTATGAGGGCATTGATGCTGTGATCGACAAGGATCGCGCTTCAGCAGTACTGGCTCGAGAGATAAGCGCTGACATTCTGTCGATTTTAACTTCCGTAGATAATGTTTCGATAAACTTCGGTAAACCGAACCAAAAGAACCTTGAACAGGTTACACTATCTGAGATGGAAAAATATGTTGAAGAAGGTCATTTTCCTCCGGGTTCAATGGGACCGAAGGTGGAAGCTGCTATGCAATTTATTAGGGATGGTGGCAGGATGGTAACAATTTCCTCGTTAAAGGACGCTCAAAGAGCTGTTCACAGCCAATCGGGAACGAGGATTGTACCAGATTAGGAATGTGCAAATTGTCGCAGGAAGTGATAGAAGCGATACTTGAAAAAGGTCGTATATATGAAGTCGGCGGTGTAATCCGCGACCGAATGTTGGGCATACCGGAAGCCGATCACGACCGTGATTATTTGGTAACGGGCATTCCTTATGTGGATATAGTCCGCATTTTGAATCCTTATGGCAATGTAAGCCTAGTGGGACGTAGCTTTGGTGTTATCAAGTTTACGCAGTTTTTCTCGGGTCAGCCTGTGACCTTTGACATTAGCCTACCTCGCACAGAACACTCCACTGGAACTGGCCACAAAGATTTTGAAGTATGCTATGATCCGTCCCTGTCAATTGAGGATGATCTTGTTCGCCGCGATTTTACTGTCAACGCTATGGCTTGGGAACTTGAAAAAGACGAGTTGGTTGATCCTCTTGGAGGATGTATTGACCTGGATGCGCGTCAGTTGCGTATGGTCTACCCGGATTCATTTCTTGACGACCCCCTGCGAATGCTGCGGGCTATCCAGTTTGCCGCACGATTTGAGTTTACAATAGAAGAAAAAACATTTGATGCCATATGCAATAATGCTCATCTTATCGAGACGGTTTCTCTGGAGCGAATAGCCGAGGAACTAAACAAGTTGCTTACTCTGGCTGAAAAACCCTCTCTTGGTTTTCGACTAATGGAATCGACCGGACTATTAAAATATGTGCTCCCTGATTTACAGAGATGTGTAGGCGTTGCGCAACCGGGTGGCTATCATAAGTATGATGTGTTCGAGCATATTCTCTTCACTATTGATGCCTGCCCTCCGAAACTTTCTCTACGTTGGGCTGCTGTTTTTCATGATATTAACAAACCACAAGCCAAACGTATTGTCGGCGAAGGAGCTACTTTCTACGGCCACGAAGCCCAGGGTGCCCGAACCGCACGTCGGGTTTTGAAACGCCTGCGCTACTCCCATGATTTTATCTCTGAAGTTTCCATTCTTGTTGAGCGTCACATGTTTACTACTGATGTCTCCCCAAAGGGGTTGCGGAGACTGGTCAAACGAGTTGGGGTACCACTCATTTTCGATCTGCTTGACTTGCGAAGAGCTGATGTGGTAGCTCAGGGCATGGGTGGGATAACTGATGATGTTGACCAGTTCGAGAAGGATATTCATGAAGAATTGGATCGCAAACCACCGTTTTCTCTCCACGACTTAGCTGTTGACGGCAAAGATATTATGCGGTGGTTTGATCTTAAACCAGGACGTTCGGTAGGGAAGATATTGGATCATCTCCTTGACCGGGTACTGGATTATCCTAATTATAATACAGTTGAAAAATTAAGAGAGATTGCTTCGGAGTTCTATAGATCACAACTTGACAACTTAAATAACACTAGCGATAAGGGAAAAAACGTATGAAAATCCACGAGTATCAGGCCAAACAGTTATTTGCTGATGCCGGTATTCCTGTGCCCCCCGGTGAGGTGGCAACAACTCCAGTAGAGGCCTACGAAATCGCTGAGAAAATTAACAGACCGGTAATGGTGAAATCCCAGGTGCATGTCGGCGGTCGCGGGAAAGCTGGCGGTGTCAAGTACGCAGAAAATGCCGAAGCAGCAAAAGTATTAGCAACCAGTATTCTTGGAATGGACATCAAAGGCTTGACTGTTAAGAAGGTGCTTGTTACCACAGCCGAGGATATAATCTCCGAAGCGTACGTGGGCATTATTCTTGATCGAGTCACTAAAAACCCTGTCTTTATGGTTTCTTCAGCCGGAGGGATAGATATCGAAGAGGTGGCAGCCAAGACACCGGAGAAGATTTTCAAGCTGGCAGTTGATCCGGAATTGGGTCTTAGATCCTTCCAAGCCCGGAACCTGGCATACAAACTATACCGCGACATCAATCAAGTCCGTGCCACAGCAGACATACTGATGAAATTGTACGATGTCTTTTGGAAAGTAGATGCTTCGTTAGTTGAAATAAATCCACTTATTACTAATACAGCTTCTGAAGTAGTAGCTATCGATGCGAAAATCAACATCGATGATAATGCTCTCTTTCGCCAAAAAAATATAGCTGCGATGCGTGATCTGGACGCCGAAGAACCATCAGAGATAGCAGCTCGTGAAGGTGACCTATCATTTGTGAAGTTGGATGGAAACATTGGCTGCATGGTCAACGGCGCTGGTCTGGCTATGGCAACTATGGATTTGGTCAAACGCTATGGTGGTGACCCTGCCAACTTCCTTGATATTGGAGGCTCGTCAAATCCTCAAAAAGTGATAACGGCACTGAAAATCATAACCAGCGACCCCAACGTCCGCTCGATTTTGATAAACATTTTCGGAGGTATCACTCGCTGTGATGACGTTGCTACAGGTATCGGGGCTGCTCTGGATGAATTGAATCTTCAGATACCTATCGTTGTCAGGTTAACCGGAACAAACGAAGAGGAAGCGGCAAAGATACTTTCATCATACAAACTGCCGTCTGAAGATACACTTGACAAAGTAGTAAAAAAAGCCATTGATCTGGCTGGACTTGGAAAATAATTCAGTTGCTGGGGAAAGAATAATGTCAATATTTATTAATAAGAAAACTAAACTCATCGTACAAGGCATCACGGGTCGTGATGGCTCGTTTCACGCTGAACAGATGAAAGCCTATGGCACCAACGTAGTGGGTGGTGTCACACCCGGCAAGGGCGGTTCCAAAGTCGCCGGAATTCCTGTTTTCAACACTATGGAGGAAGCTGTAGCCGCAACGAAAGCTAACACCTCCGTTATCTATGTTCCTCCGGCTTTTGCTGTCGATGCAATTTATGAAGCGGTCGATGCAGGAATAAAGCTCGTAGTGTGCATCACTGAAGGTGTTCCCGCCAATGACATGATGAAGGTTTATCCGTACGTGAAAAGGAATGGAGCGCAGCTCATCGGTCCTAACTGTCCCGGCCTTATCTCGGTCGACCAGTGCAAAGTTGGCATTATGCCCGGCACAATAGTCAAAAAGGGAAGTGTGGGGGTTGTCTCCCGCTCCGGTACTCTGACTTACGAAGCCATCTGGGCTTTAACGCTGGCGGGAATGGGACAAAGTACTTGTATCGGAATTGGTGGTGACCAGGTTATTGGAACAAATTTCATCGATTGCCTTGAAGCTTTCGAGAATGATAGAGCCACTAAATCTATTGTCATGATTGGCGAGATTGGCGGTTCTGATGAGGAAGTAGCAGCGACCTATATTAAGAAACATGTCACTAAGCCCGTGGTGTCGTTCATTGCCGGGCAGACTGCTCCTCCCGGAAAGAGGATGGGGCATGCTGGAGCGATTATCTCTGGCGGTAGCGGTACGGCAGAAGATAAAATCAAGGCTCTAAATAAAGTTGGAGTTCCGGTGGCTGGTTCACCGACCGAAATACCTGTTCTCCTGAATGATCTCATTGTTAAAAGGAAAGAGAAAGCCAGTAATACAGCGAAGAAAAAAATAGAGAAAAAAGCGACAATACGAAAGAAGAAATAATTAATATCCGGGATTAGCGATTCACGCTAACCCCATAACATTGAGGATAGACCATGAATGCATCGACCGATGCTGCGGGTGAAAAAGCTGGTACACCAGCCAGCAAGAACAAGTATGATTATTCAAATGGTCCCGCACCTTTGAATATCAACATGAAGTGGTGCAAGGCTTGTAATATATGCATCGCTCTGTGTCCTAAACAGGTGTTAGAACCTGACCGCGATGGTAAGCCTTTCCTGGCCCGTCCGGAAGATTGTACTCAGTGTACGATTTGTTGGATCCATTGTCCAGACTTCGCCATCACATCCAACTACAAGTGAGAAGGGACAGAAAAATGGCTGAAAGGAAAAGACTATTGTTACAAGGCAATGCCTCGTGTATTCAAGGAGCGTTATACGCCGGCATGAGGTTTTTTGCCGGATACCCTATTACTCCATCGACCGAGATTGCAGAGTTATCCTCTCGTGAGCTTCCAAAAATCGGAGGGAAATTCATTCAAATGGAGGACGAACTCGCTTCTATGGCTGCTATCATAGGCGCCTCTGTTTCGGGAGCTAAAGTAATGACCGGAACATCTGGTCCCGGTTTTTCACTTATGCAGGAGAATATTGGCTATGCCTATATGACTGAAGTCCCAGCAGTTGTGGTCAATGTGCAGCGCGGAGGACCGTCCACCGGACTACCGACAAAGGTGAGCCAGTCCGATACAATGCAAGCTCACTATGGGCCACATGGTGACTTCACCTCCATCACAGTGGCGCCATCAACAGTTGGCGACACTTTTTCAGAAGTAGTGAGAGCTTTTAATCTGGCTGAGAGGTTCCGCACACCGGTAACTGTTTTGTTAGATGAGGTAATTGCCCACTCACGGGAAATCATTGAGATACCTGAGCCGGGAGAACTGGAAATTGTCGACCGTGTTAAACCTACCTGCAAACCGGAAGACTACATGGCCTGTGAATACACCGAGAACGGTGTTTCCCCGATGCCGGCTTATGGTGAGGGATATCGTTACCATCTCACTGGTCTGACACATGACGAGCATGGCTTCCCGACCAACCGTTCAGATGAAATTCCTCCCAAAATGGATAAAATGAGAAATAAGATCTTAAACTACATGGACGAGATTACCAAGCTGCGGGTCGAAATGATGGATGATGCCGAAGTGACTTTCATCTCATACGGTTCTGTATCACGTGCGGCATTGCAAGCAGCCAGTCTTGCTCGTGAAGTTGGGATTAAGGTGGGCTGCATTCAGCTTTACACTATTTGGCCCTTCCCCGATAAAGAGATTCGAGATCTATGCTCTCGATGCAAGAAGGTAATTGTGGGTGAGCTGAATATGGGGCAGATTGTTCACGAGATTCAACGAGTA
>QNAG01000095.1 GCA_003641415.1 Candidatus Zixiibacteriota bacterium
CTCTCTGGGTCTACTCCAATGAGGCTATCAATTCACCGTTCCCGGTTGTGTTCCAGTTTCATCTTACAGACACCCCTTCCCAGATGTACATAACAGTGGATACCGCTTTCCTTCAATTGTATGAGTGTACAATGGGAGCGGGAGTTCCGCCTCCGTCAGCGTCCTTCTTTGTAAATAATGTTGGCGGCGAAGATCCAATGGAATTCTTTGTCACCTGGGAATCAGATTTATTTACAGTTACTGTTTTCTCTCCAACCGCACCATCGGGTATAATGATAAATGCTATATATCTTGGTTTACCGGTTGGTACATATCTCGACACAATAGTATTTTATGCCCCAACATCGATTGATCCAATTGACACGGTAATTGTACGTTACGATGTAATCCCCGGCACAGAAACGCCCGAAATATGGTTGTCCGGATACAACTATGTTATCCCTGCTCAGGAAAATACGGGTTCTATACATCCAGTAAACCATGAAGTAAATAATCGTCATGGTGGCTGTATGGACTGGTACATAGTCGAGGAAGTGCCTTGGATGTATCCAACCGAGACATCGGGGACTGTGCCGTCAGTTTTCGGATTAGGTGCCAACGTTGATGGTTTTGTCTTTGGTGAATACCCCGATTCCTTCTTTGTATTCTCAGATGAAGCCACCAATAGCCCTCAGCAGGTAGATGTGCTGTTCCGTGTTTGGCGGTTCCATGGGGACATGGACTACAACTGTGAAATCAACGTAGCAGATCTCACGTATATGGTTGCCTACCTTTTCCTGTCAGGCCCCGGGCCGGAGCCAACCTATTTTGTGGGTGATCTAAACTGTGATCATATGATTAACGTCGAGGACTTAACTTATTTTGTTGAATATCTCTTCAACCATGGGCCAATCCCCTGTGGGAACCCGTATTAGGAGAATGTAAAAAAGTAATTCATCTTTTCATAATGGCGGACCTTGTGTCCGCCGTTTGTTTGATACGATAAAAGGTTGCGAATTGAAAAGAGCAGAGTTCATAACCACCGTGATCCTGTAAGAGGAACGTGCATAGATCGGTGTTCTTGGAAATCGGTTAGTGTATCACAGCGATTAGAGATTATTCTGAATATCAGCAGGTCTAGGACTTAAGGCATAAGCTACGGTCAGGATTTTTTACCCTGAATATATTTGGTCAGGTTATCTATAGAGTCAAGGTTCTCCGGTACCAAATCAGAATCTTCCACCTTAATAGAATACTTTTCTTCGAGAAAGCCAACCAACTCCAGAACTCCGGTTGAATCAATGATACCCAAGTCGAGCAATGAGCCGGAATCGGACAATTCGTTTGGATCTGTTCCCATCATGAAGTTATCTACAATGAATTCGCGAAGTTCTGTTCTAGTATCCAATTCTCCTCCGTTACCTTACTTAACTGCTTTCCCGCTGAACCGGAGCACCTGTATCTGAATTTACATTCAATAATAATATCGGTAGAAATGCAACAAATGACCAGCTTCTTTCTTCCATCAGATCGATTGTTGGATGATTTCATTTGCAGCATTTTATGGTTATCCTCTATGCTGTTCGGCTGCTTCGATAGATTGATCATGCCAAACTTTGAATTTCTTGCGATCTATGATGTTGACCTCTGGTGGGTTGTTAATAAATTGATCTACAAGGAGTTGCGTCGATAGGACACCAAGAAAAGACATATTATCCTTAAATGACAAGTGTGCATGCGATAGACGGCTGCACTTATCACGAAGTTTTTGCACGAATAGCGGATTGAATAAACCTGTCTTTACCAGCGATTCCTCCGATAGCATCTCGGAAACATACTGAGGAGAATCCTCCTGCACGAAGCTGTTGGAATCGGGCGCCATGTACGGCTGTTTAACCCGCTTGGTGATCTCCGGCGGCAATTCACGAGCCATAGCTTTTTTAAGTACGAACTTCTCATTAAGACCGTGTATTTTATACAATGGCGGAACAGTGGTTGCGAACTCAGCAATACGGTGATCCAGGAATGGGAAACGTCCCTCGACAGCATGAGCCGATCCCATTCGATCGCCCTGAGATGACAGGATATATCCAGCCAATAGAGATTTCGCTTCGAGATACTGCGCTCTGGCCAAGTGGTGCCAACTGTAGAATTGGTTTGGAAGGTCGCGTTTGAAAGCCTTCAGAGGATCATAATCAGTCAGTTCCGCCTGTACATCCTTGGTGAAGTAGTCCTTCACTTTTGAAGTTGTGTTGATGCGCGGAATATGCGAAAAATGAAATTCGTCAATTTGTTCCAGTCCGGCTTTGTAGAAGGTCTCAAGGTAAAAACGCGCTCTCGCTGCTGAGAGTGGCAAAGTTGGATAGAGTCGTTTCAATAGCAAAGGTCGCCAGGCAGAGTCTGGATTCCGTGCCCAGAAGCGGCGGATTAGAGTCTCTTTGAAAATATCATATCCACCCAGCATTTCATCAGAGCCTTCTCCGGTCAGAACAACCTTGAATTCGTGATCCCGAACCAGCTTTGACAGTAGATAAAGCGGAGCGGGAGCTGTACGGAGAATTGGTCGTTCGGCATGACGGATTACTGCCGGGAAAACCTCGGCTATATCCCTATAAGAGCACTTAATCTGGTGGTGCCTGGTGCCTAAATAATCGGACATTTGCTGCTGGTATTTTGATTCATCATACGCTTTGTCATGGAAGGCAATCGAAAACGTCTCTACCCGGGTATCAGTAAAGTGTCGAATCAGAGACGTGGTAGCTGATGAATCCAGTCCCCCCGACAGGTAAGCTCCCACAGGCACATCAGCCCGAAGCCGCAGCCGTACCGAGTCAACCAGTAACTCATGTAGCTCTTCCGCCCACGAAGCCGCTGATCTTTGGCGATTGTAGGTTTCCGGGTACTCCAGATCCCAATACGACTTTGTATTATATTTTCCATTTTGTATTTTCAGATATGACGCCGCCGGCAGTTCGTTAATGCCCATAAAGGCTGTCCGTGGAGGGGCTGTCGTCCACCATGTGAAGGTTTCATCGAGACCCTTCAGATCGATCTGCCGAAGTATGGAAGGTTCGGCAAACAGGGCTTTTATCTCCGAACCGAAATAAAAACGGCCGCCATGCTGCGTATAGAACAGCGGTCTGATACCCAGGCGATCCCTGGCCAGAAAGAGTGAACCATCCCTGCTATCGTAGATGGCAAACGCAAACTGTCCATTGAACCGATCGAGACATTTCGCACCCCATTCCTCAAAGGCATGTACGATAACTTCGGTATCAGATCTGGTGCGGAAATAGTGATGGGATGCCTCGAGCTCTTTGCGCAGCTCAAGGTAGTTGTATATCTCACCGTTGTATGTGATCCACAGAGAGCCATCTTCGTTACTCAGCGGTTGCGATCCACCCGCCAGATCAATAATGGATAAACGGGCATGGCCAAGAGCGCAACGGTTGTCGAAAAAGGCGCCAAACTCGTCTGGCCCACGATGCCGGATAGACCCAACCATGCGACGCACCAAGTCTTTGTCTGGGGGGGTTGGTGATCCGAGTTCAAAATAGCCGGCAATACCGCACATAGTTTCGAAAATCCTTTTTCTGATCCTGCAACAAATAGGACATAGTCCTGTTATGACACAGTTCTGTAACGGGATAAGTTGTTGCCCTGTTTATCGGACTATGACCATAAAGTTTTACAGATCGTTACTTTATGAAGAAAAGCACATTGATGTCATGGTCAAGAAATAAATCAAACTGTCTTGATATAAAGCTTTTACGGCATATCCTCAATTATGTCAATTCACCTCTATTGAGCTTGTTTTTTGAAATAATATAGCTTTATCTGAACAAGGAAACTGCAATGAAAGGATCAATCTGTATGTATCGTTGGCTTCTCATTATTCTCTTTGCTATTGTCAGTACTACTGCTACTGCAGCTGAGTTCAACCTCGACTCTTTGCTGGTGCAATCGGTTGGGGGTCCAGCAGCGCTTGATTCTCTTCATTGCGTTTCCTCCTTCCGCGCAGAGGGTGTTGTCGATCTCAATGGTCAGGCTGGTAGATTTGTAGAGTTGTTTTCAGCGCCGGATTATCTCTATCTGGAAGTGAAAATCGGAAGCATCGTTCTGGTACAAGCATACGACGGACACCATGCCTGGCAAAAAGACCACAACGGAAGAATCTCCGAGTTGTCCGGATACGAGAGAAAAGCTCTTCTGTCTAATATCTACTTTGAGTCCTTCTCATATCTTCTTCCGGATCGGATGGAGGGCAGGTACGAATATGTGGGTCAAACAGAGTACGATGGACAGAAATATCATGAAGTCATTTACTATCCACTCAACGAGGATACAGTTCGTGTGTTTTTTGATCCCGTCAGTGGTTTACGACAGTTAATGTTCAGCAAACTCGACAATCTAAGCTCTACATCTCAGATGGGAGACTATCGCTATATCGGGGGGATTTTGATTCCTCATTTCTCCCATACTTCTTTTGAAGGTGTTCCTCTCTTTACATCACTGGAAACCGAGAACTTCGAACTTAATGTCGATCTTGACTCGTCTGTATTTATAATGCCGGATTCTGCTGTCTGTGATTATCACTTTGCCGATTCGACAGAGTCAATAAAAATTGGGTTTGAATATTGTTTAGGTCACATATGGTTACCGGCGACTATCAATGGAGTAAAGAAAATCTGGTTTATTCTTGATTCGGGAGCTTCGGCCAATTTTTTCCATACTTCCGCCATAGCTGATCTCAATCTGCCCCGGGAGGGTTCTTTGCCGGTAGCCGGTATGACCGGATATGAAGAAGTAGCCCTGGTACGCTCCGACTCAATTTCCATTGGTTCTCTGACATTGCTCAATCAAATTGCCGGCTCGATGGATTTATCTATGTTCGACGGTTCTTTGAGTGACAATCAAGAATTAGGGGGAATACTTGGGTACGATTTTCTGTCGCGCTTTCCTGTTATGGTCAACTATCGCGAATCTACATTGACTGTGTTCAATCCGGATAGCTTTGTCCCACCACCGGGCGGGGTTACAGTGGATTTTCATCTGACTATGCTGGTTCCGACCATTAGCGGGGAACTCAACGGTATCAAAGGTGATTTTATGGTCGACTTGGGCAATTCTTTTGGATTGGTATTACACAACAGCTTTGTAGACAGATATCATCTGGAGGAGAAACTTGATGACATCAGCGACAACCCCGGTGGATTGGGTGGTGTGGGCGGCAGGATTGGCGGGAAAACTGCCCAAGCTGCCACTTTCAAATTTGGTAGTATCCTCTTGCAGTCGCTACGAGTGATACTTCCCGACCAGAGACAGGGACTGTCCGGTTCAGAACAGCTTGCTGGAAATATTGGCAATATGATACTTGAGAATTTCATCGTTCTGTTCGATTATAAAAGCAACAGGCTGATTTTCTATGATTCCAACATGGAAGTGGAATAGTCAATGGAGATAAAACCCAGGTAGTTTGGATAGATGTGTGATGCGAAGTGGATATTTCTTTTTATTTATTCTCGTAGTGTTTGTTGGAGCTTCTCCCTCTTGGGCTCAACGAGATTTTAACGCGCAACATCAGGCAGGAGCGCGTCTGGGAGTATGGAGCAACCGCGGAGGGATACCACCATCATCTGATTCCGAAGGCAATTTTGAGTCAAGCATCAAAGAGGAGTGCTTTTATATAGAGGGTTACTACGCTCACCGGATATTCCCGCCGGTGATGATTGAAGGGTCGCTTGGTATAGTCAACCGAGGCTCGGTGAGTTTTCGCGAAGATGAGATAAATAATGTTGGTAACTTGTTGCTGTATACAATCCTCATTCAGGCTAAATTGTATCCGCTGGTCCCGCTGAAAACAAAAATTCAACCATACCTGACCTTTGGAGGCGGGCTTTATTATGGGCGGCGTACGGTTCAGTTTACTACCAATAGCGCCTACTATCAACATTATGGAGAAAAAACAGCGAGCGACTTTGGCCTTGCCTTTGGCGGAGGTATAGACTGGCCCTTGTCAAAAGTACTGGGTCTGGAAGCATCGGCGAAATATATGTTAATCCACTTCCCTAACACTCTTTTAACTGTTCGAACCTATGATGCTCTTGCTATTTGTGTCGGACTCAAATATCTTTATTAGTAGTAAAGGATGGCATAATCTAAACGGAGGTAGAGATGAAAGTTGGAATCAATGGTTTTGGTCGAATCGGTCGTCTTGTGTTCAGAGCAGCCCGGGGCACGGACATAGAATTCGTAGGTATCAATGATATCACAAGCGCTGAAACCCTGGCGTATTTGCTGAAGTATGATTCAGTTCATGGTCGCTACCCGGACGACGTAACGGTCGACGGTAACAATCTGGTGGTTGGCGGTAAAATAATCCCTGTCAGCGCGGAAAGAGATCCCGCACAATTGCCATGGAAAAAGCTCGGAGCTGAAGTAGTTCTTGAATGTACTGGTTTATTCAGGACAAAAGAAACCGCCATGAAGCATATTGAAGCAGGAGCAAAGAAAGTCCTCATATCGGCGCCTGCAAGTGGTCACGATGGAACATTCATCCCCGGGATCAACTCTGACCAGTATGACAAGTCTAAACATAATATCATTTCGATAGGTTCATGCACGACTAATTGTCTTGCTCCGGTTTGCAAAGTTCTTCTGGAAAACTTTGGTATCGAGCGGGGTTTTATGACCACCATTCATTCCTACACTAGTGATCAACGCCTGCTTGATGCCCCACATAATGACCTTCGTCGAGCACGGTCAGCGGCAATATCTATGGTGCCAACAACAACAGGAGCAGCTAAGGCTATTGCGCTGGTTATTCCTGAGCTTGAGGGTAAAATGGACGGCTGCGCGATCAGAGTGCCTACCCCGAATGGATCAATGGTTGATCTGGCTGTGATATTAGAGAAAGAAGCCACGGTTGAAGAAATCAATGCGGCAGTCAAGAAAGCTACAGGGACACCGGAGTTGTCTCGAGCGCTTGAATACTGCGAAGACCCGATTGTTTCAATTGACATCGTCGGTAATCCGCACGGTTCAATATTCGACAGTAAAATGACTATGGCTCAGGGGAAATTTGTTAAGGTGTTCAGTTGGTATGACAACGAATGGGGTTTCTCTAACCGCATGGTCGATATGATGAGGATGATGATGTAGCAATTCGCTACTATGGAGAATTTATGAACAAAGTAACTGTAGCTGATATCAATTTCCGCTCGCGTCGGGTGCTGGTCAGGGTAGATTTCAATGTCCCCCTTGATGATAAACAGAACATCACCGATGACCGTCGGATTCGAGCTGCTCTGCCGACTATCAGAAAGATTCTTGATGACGACGGGATGGTGATTGCCTGTTCCCATCTGGGACGCCCGAAAGGAAAACACGTTCCGGAGTTGTCGCTTCGCCCGGTAGCCAAACGATTGTCTGAGCTGCTGGACCATAACGTGGGTTTTGCTGAAGATTGCATCGGTCCAGAAGCAGCTAATGTCATTGGTAAAATGAAAGAGGGTGACTGCCTGTTGTTGGAGAATCTTCGCTTTCATCCCCAGGAACAGAAGAACGACCCGGAATTCGCCCAGAAGTTAGCCTCACTGGCGGATATCTATGTCAATGATGCCTTTGGATCAGCCCATCGCGCTCACGCCTCCACTGAAGGAGTAACCCGGTATTTCAATCAATCTGTGGCGGGATTCCTGATGGAGAAAGAGCTTAAGTATCTGGGAGAAGCCCTGGACAATCCACGGCGACCCTTTGCCGCTATTCTTGGCGGGGCAAAGATATCCGGTAAAATTGATGTCATTACCGCACTGATGAACAAAGTCGATATGTTGTTGATCGGAGGTGGTATGGTATTTACTTTTGCCAAAGCAATGAACTATGCTGTGGGAGATTCTCTTGTAGAAGAGGAGAAAGTTGACCTAGCTAAGGAGATTATCAAAAGAGTTGAAAACTCCCGCGCCGAATTGATTTTCCCCTCAGATGCAGTAATAGCGGCCGAGATTTCAGAAAGCTCAGCTACTAAAATCGTTAATATTGATAAGATTCCAGATGGTATGAAGGGACTCGATATCGGTCCGAAATCGATTAAATTCTTTGCTGAGAAACTCGCTGATGCTCAAACAATCATCTGGAACGGCCCTATGGGTGTTTTTGAATATACGCCTTTTGCCGAAGGAACGATGGCAATTGCAAACCTACTTGCCCGCCTAACTGACAAAGGCGCTACTACAGTAGTTGGGGGGGGTGACTCCTCAGCCGCTGTGTCTAAGGCCGGTCTTCAGGACAAGCTGACTCATATTTCCACAGGTGGTGGCGCTTCGCTGGAATTCCTGGAAGGTAAGGAACTGCCAGGTGTGGCAGCTCTGACCGAACAATCCAAAGCAGGAGTGGTGTGACCATGCGGCGAACTATCATAGCAGGCAACTGGAAACTAAACGGCACAATTCAGGAGACCGAGGATTTAATTACCGCTCTTTTGAATGGTGAGTCCAAAAACGACAAAGCTACTGTACTCGTTTGTCCTCCATATACATCTTTACAATTAGCTGCCAAGCTCACTTCCGGTACTCATATAGCCGTTGGAGCACAGGATATGTCAGCTCAGGAAAAGGGCGCTTATACCGCTGAGGTATCGGCTGACATGCTCTTGACAGTAGGGGTAACCTATGTTATATTAGGCCACTCTGAGAGGAGGCAGTACCATGGCGAGACTGACCGGTTGGTAAATAAAAAAGCCAAACTGGCACTCGCTAAGGGATTAACTCCGATTATCTGTGTCGGTGAAACTATCGACCAGAGAGAGGCTGGTGATACCGACAAGGTAATTGGCGGCCAGATTGAGGAGACTATCTCAGGGTTTACGGCCGATATGATTAGGCGGTCGGTGATAGCTTATGAGCCGGTTTGGGCGATAGGTACTGGACAAACAGCTACGCCCGAGATGGCTCAGGAGGTTCATAAATTCATTCGGGAGAAGGTTGCGGCAACCGACAGCGAGGCTGCTGAGGCACTCCCGATTTTATATGGCGGCTCGATGAAGCCGGGTAATGCGGACGGTTTGTTGTCGCAACCGGATATTGATGGTGGCCTGATTGGCGGGGCATCACTGAAAGCAGCCGACTTTATTGGGATTATCAAAGCTGTTTAGACGGAGGTTTATTCTTGTTTGTTGCCTGGGTTATTTTTCATGTGATTGTTGCTGTCGGCTTGATACTGGTCGTGTTGTTACAATCGAGTAAAGGTGAAGGTTTGACAGGAACCGCTTTTGGCGGCGGTGGTGGCGGCGGCGGCATTGGTGGCGCTGTCTTCGGCGGGCGTGGAGCCGGTTCGTTTTTATCAAAGGCAACCACAGTTCTGGCTATATTATTTATGGTTAACTGCATTGCTCTCGCGTTTATGTCAGCAGGTGGTCGTACTAACACTGTAGCACGCGAGGATATTACTGAATCGGTGGTAACTAAGCAGGCTCAGGCGGAACGGGAGCGAGCTCTCGAACAACAGCGCCTGCAGCAGGCAGCTGATTCTACTGGAATATTGATGGGTGATACTTCTGCCTTGGATCGAATATCCACTAGTCCGGTAGCCCCGGCAGATACTGGCGGCCAATAGACCTGTCATGTGAGATGGAAATAAATGCGGATGTGGTGAAACTGGTAGACACGCTATCTTGAGGGGGTAGTGGAGCAATCCGTGCCGGTTCGAGTCCGGCCATCCGCATAAAAATACTGCCCGTAAGTTATAATAACTTACGGGCTTATTGTTATAGAGTGATTCTCATAAATATTTTCCGTTTGGGTTTAGAAAAAACTAGACTTTTGTAAGTTGATGTGCCATAGATTGGTATGGCACAGCGATTGTTGATAGCGAATCCGGAGAATGCGAGTA